>CAYPHE010000008.1:0-26409 GCA_964410075.1 uncultured Polaribacter sp. | reverse complement strand
TAGAATAATTGTTGTTTTCAGGATTTAGATGCTCATTCATACAAACAAAGATAAAGTTTTTAATAATAGAAATTTAGTAACTAAAGTCACAAAAATTCTAAGATCTCAAAAATACTTTATTGAAAAATTAAACTAAAGATTGTTCCTTCTTTCTCTTTACTTTTTACTAGAATTTTTCCTTTATGCAACAACATTATCTGTTTGCATAAACTCAGCCCTATTCCACTTCCTGTAGATTTACTTGTAAAAAAAGGCACAAAAATATTTTCAATAATTTCTTTGGGAATTCCTGCTCCATTATCATACACTTTAATAATGATATTCCTATTCTGATTTTGTGAAGCCATTACCTTTATAATAGGAATTTCTTGCTTTTGACAAGCATCTTTTGCATTCAAAATCAAGTTAATCAACACTTGTTCAATTAAGTGTATATCAATTTCAAGGATTAATCTTTTTGAATCTACAGAAAATTCAAAATCAATATTTTTTGCTTTAATGGAGGGTTCCATCAATAATTTAATGTTCTTAAATAAATCTTCAACATTAATTTTCTGCAAGTTTAAGTGAGTAACTTTATTTAAACTTCTGTATGTTTTTGAAAATTTTAGTAAACCTTGACTCCTATTTTTTATAGTCTTTAAACCCTCATCCAAGTCTTTAGCTTCAACTTTGTATTCATTAGGATTTTTTATTGATAAACCCACGCTTCTTTGTAAAGTATCTGCCAGAGAAGATATTGGAGCTATGGAATTCATAATTTCATGGGTCATTACACTCAATAATTTTTTCCAAGCTTCAGATTCATTTTTATTTAAAGTTGTATCAATATTTTGCAATACAATTAGCTTAAAAGCTTCTTCATCAATCTGAAATATGGTATCAGAAATCAAGACTTTTAGCTTTTCGTGTTGTACTGTTATTGTTATAGAATTTGGGTCTTTATTGTAGGTTTCAAAAATCGTATTGTATAAATCTGGTTTTCTTTTTTCAACAAAACTGATATTTTTAAAACTAGGAAAATCAATAATTTCTTTAAACGAATTATTTATCCAAAGAACTTTACCAGAATCTAAATTATAGGCAACAATTCCAATATCTACCATTTCTAAAATCTTCTGAAGATAAATGTATTGCGCTTCATTCTTTTTGTTGATTTCCTTTATGGTTCTATTTATTTCATTAAATCCTTGATACAAAAAACGAATATCTTTCGTACCTCTGTCTTCTGGAAACCATCTCGAAAAATCTCGATATTTTACAGCTTGAAAAAAGTCGTCAATTACAACAAAACGTTTTTTAACAAAAGAATACAAGTCTATAATTGAAAATAGTGTTACAAGACTAACCAGAACAATGTAAGTAGTCTGTACTTTATAAATTGCATATAGCAATCCTAAAATTAATGCTACCAAAACAAAAATTCTAAGAAAAAGTTTAACTATGTAGCTATTATAGTTCATATTTCTCTAATCGTCTGTACAATGCAGCTCTTGTAATTCCTAACTCTTTAGCCGATTTAGAAATATTTCCTTTGTGTTTTTCCAAAACTGTAAGAATAGCATTTTTCTCTAAATCATCTAGATTTAAAGTTTGAGGAGTAATTTTTTGCGTAGGTCTTTCTATAGATGAAAAAACCAAGTCCTCTGCTTGTAATACATTTCCATCAGTCATAATTACGGCTCTTTCTAAAATGTATTGCAACTCTCTTACATTACCAGGAAAATCATGAGTCTTCAATTTTTTAAGAAAACTACGATCCAATTCAAAAGGATCTTTATTATACTTATCTTCATAAAGATTTACAAAAAATTTAGTAAGAATTGTAATATCTGAATTTCGTTCTCTTAAGGGCGGCACTGTAATATCAACAGTGTTGATTCGATAAATTAAATCTTTTCTAAATTTTTTCTCATCTGCTAATACTGATGGATTTTCGTTAGTAGCACAAATCAAACGGATATCAATAGCTATAGATTTATTAGAACCTAAAGGAGTTACTTTTCTGTTTTGTAAAACAGTAAGCAAACGAACTTGCTGCCCCAAAGTAATGTTGCCTATTTCATCTAAAAATAATGTACCTCCATTAGCAGCTTCAAAACGCCCCTTTCTATCTTCATTTGCACCTGTAAAAGCTCCTTTTTTATAACCAAATAGTTCACTCTCAAACAATGTTGACGTTAAGGAACCTATATCAACTTTTACAAAAGGTTTGTTTTTTCTATTTGAATTTTCGTGCAAAGCTCTCGCAATTAAATCTTTCCCTGTACCATTTTCTCCAAGAATTAAAACATTTGCATCTGTAGCAGCTACTTTATTCAGTTTTAAAAAAACATCTTTCATCACATCACTTTCTCCAATAATAAGCGTGTTTGTAGATATAATTCTTGTTTTTTGTTGGATTGATTTTTTAGCTTTAAAAATTGTATTGAGTGTCGTTATAATCTTCTCGTTCTTCCAAGGTTTTATTAAAAAATCTGAGGCTCCTTCTTTCAATCCTTTAACAGCCAAGTCAATTTCAGCATAAGCTGTCATTAGCACTACCGCAATTTTAGGATTGATTCTCTTGATTTTATTCAACCAAAAAATACCTTCATTACCTGTATGCACCAATCCATTAAAATTCATGTCTAGAATGACCACATCAAAAGCAGTTTGTTCTAACTGATTGATAATATTGTTTGGATTTTTTTCGGTTATAATTTCGGCAACAAGAGGTTTTAAGAGCAAACGCATTGCAGTTAGTACATCAGCATCATCGTCAACTACCAAAATCTTAGCGTTTTTTATAGCCATAGTTACAATACTACAATTTATTTCTAAAGATAGGTAAAAGTTGAAATAAAATTATTGAGGAAAATAATTTTGTACCAAAATCGAACAGAAAGTGTACCAAAACCGAACAGTATTAAGAGCTCCATTAAACACAAGTTTCTGATTATTAGTTTTTTAATTTTTTGGCATCATATTTACGTATTGTAGGTTGAATTAAAACCAAAATAATGGATGTAAAGATTGAAAAGAAGAAATTCTCAAAATCAAGAATACTCACAATTTTAGGAGTTTTAGCAATCATTGCTTTAATTATTTATGTAATCATTTCTACTTCTGGAGGAGCAAAACTAGCTGTAAAAAAAGAACGAATTTCTTTAAGTACTATTAAGAAAGATATTTTTCAAGAAAACATTCCTGTAAGCGGAGTTGTATTACCAATAACAACCATTTATTTAGATGCTGTTGAAGGTGGTAGAGTTGAAGAAAAGTTTGTTGAAGATGGAGCTATCATGAAAAAAGGAAATCCTATTTTACGTTTGTCAAATACAGATTTGGAACTCAGCCTAATTAACCAAGAAACTTCTGTATATAACTTATTAACTCAAATGCAGATTTCTCAAAATGCTGCAAGACAGAATACAATAAACAGGTTGAATCAATTTACAGATGTAGAAAATAGTTTAATTGAAGCAAAGCGTTTGTATAACCTAAACTTAAAACTTTATGAAAAAGGTGCTATTGGAAAACAAGATTATCAATCTTCTTTAAACAATTACAACTACCAAAAACAACGCATGAAGTTGACCAAAGAGGTGTTACAACAAGATTCAATTTCTAGTAAGCAAGAAATTGAACAAGCCAAAAACTCGTACCTAAGAACCCAAAGCGCTTTAAAATTAATGCGTAAAAAAGTAGAAGATTTAATAGTTAGAGCGCCTATAGATGGGCAATTAACTTCTTTAGATGCAGAGATTGGACAATCAAAAACCAAAGGGCAAAGATTAGGACAAATTGATGTTTTAACTGGATATAAAGTAAGAGTAGACGTAGACGAACACTACATTTCTAGAATTTACACAGGGCAAAAAGGAACTTTCAAATTAAACAACAAACAATACACTTTAGTAATAAAAAAGATTTTTACGCAAGTTGTAAACGGACGTTTTCAAGTAGATATGGTTTTTAAAAATGACGTTCCTAAAGGTATAAGAAGAGGGCAAAACTTACAAATTCAAGTAGCATTAAGCGCAGAAAAAGAAGCTTTGTTAGTTCAAAAAGGAGGTTTTTTCTTAAAAACTGGTGGAAACTGGATTTTTAGACTAAGTGAGGATGGCACAACTGCTTATAAAGTAGACATTCAATTAGGAAGTCAAAACACAAAATATTACGAAGTTTTAAGTGGATTAAATGTGGGTGATAAAGTTATTACCTCCACTTACGATTCATTTAACGAAATAGAGCAATTAATAATAGAATAAAGTTAAAAAGAAATGATACAGATAACAAATTTAGAAAAATACTACAGAACAGATGAAGTGCAAACCATCGCATTAAACAAGCTGACTTTTGAAGTAAAAGATGGAGAATTTGTAGCAATAATGGGGCCTTCTGGTTGTGGTAAATCAACCTTACTAAACATTATTGGTCTATTGGACGACTCAGATGGAGGAAGTTTTAAGTTTAATGGAGAAGAAGTTTCAGGTTATAATGAGCGAAAAAGATCGCAATTGAGAAAACACAATGTAGGTTTTGTATTTCAAAGCTTCAACTTGATTGATGAATTGACAGTTTTTGAAAACGTAGAGCTTCCATTAATTTATACGGGAGTTAAAAAACCAGATCGCAAAAAAAGAGTGGAAGAATTACTCGAGAAAATGCAAATAATGCACAGACGCAATCACTTCCCTCAACAATTATCTGGTGGTCAGCAACAAAGAGTTGCTGTTGCAAGAGCTGTTGTAAATAATCCAAAATTAATCTTAGCTGATGAACCTACAGGAAACTTAGACAGTACTAATGGTAATGAAGTTATGGACTTATTAATCGATTTGAATGAAGCAGGCACTACTATTATTATGGTAACACATAGCGAGCATGATGCAAAATATAGCCCTAGAATTATACGAATGTTAGATGGACAAAAAGTAACAGAAAATATTTTGGTATAGCACCTTACGCATAACCTCACCACCAGCATAACCCATTAAAATTTTTAAAAGATGATTAAAACAAACATAAAAATTGGATTTAGAAATATTCTTAAAAACAAAGGTTTTTTTGCTTTAAATGCTGGAGGGTTAACAATTGGATTAACAGCTTTATTATTAATAGGTCTTTGGGTACAAAGCGAACTTAATTTCAACAAAGAATTTACAAATTATAACAACATTGCTTATGTAATGCAAACCCAATATAGAGCTAATGATGATATTAGAACTTATAAAGGTTTACCAATGCAATTAGCGCCAGTATTGAGAAAGGATTTTGGAAATCATTTGAAATATGTATCTACAAGTACCAGAAGCCAAGATTTTACAATAAATTATAATGATAATTTACAAATGGTTGAAGGACGATTTGCGGAACCAGATTTGGCACATTTGTTAGATTTAAAAATGCTAGCTGGAAACAGAAAATCTTTAGAAGATATTACCTCTGTTTTGATATCGGAAAGTACAGCAAAAAATATTTTTGGCACTGAAGATGCCATTGGTAAGAATCTAAAAATCAATAGCGCTTTAGATGTTAAGGTTACAGGAGTTTACAAAGATTTACCCAACAACTCATACTTTAAAGAACTTCATTTTATTGCTCCTTGGGAGTTACTAAAAAAGAGGGCAAAATATGAAGAGAGATTAGGTTGGGGCAACTATTGGTTTCAGGTTTTTACTCAGTTACCTAATGGAAGTGACTTCGAATCAACATCAAATCTGATTAAAGAAGTTATGAATGACAACTACCTAGACAAAAGTGAAAATAGAGATTACCAGCTTTTTTTGCATCCTATGTCTAAATGGCATTTGTATTCAGAGTTTGAAAACGGGGTAAACATTGGTGGTAAAATATCTTTTGTAAAAACTTTTAGTGTTATTGGTATGTTTATTTTGCTACTAGCCTGTATCAATTTTATGAATTTAAGTACAGCTTATGCTTTAAAAAGAGGTAAAGAAGTAGGTGTTAGAAAAACCTTAGGATCATCTCGCAAACAATTAATTTCTCAGTTTTTTACAGAATCTTTCGTTATTATTATTTTCTCTTTTGTAATTGCCTTACTACTCACTTACTTGTTATTGCCTAAGTTCAATCTATTGACTTTAAAAGATATTAGCATCCCTTTTTCTTCAACTTCATTCTGGTTGATGAGTGGCTTATTGCTTTTAATAACAGCTATATTAAGTAGCTTTTACCCGTCCATTTATTTATCGGCTTTTAGACCTGTAAAAGTTTTAAAAGGATTGGTTAAAGGTTCTAAAAGTGAAGTTAGGGTAAGAAAATCATTAATTGTAGTTCAGTTTGCTATTTCTAGTATTTTAATTATTGGAACATTAACTGTAATCAAACAAATTAACCATGCTAAAGACAGACCTTTAGGTTTTACTAAAGAATTATTGGTAAGTGTACCTATTAATACCAGCAAAGTACGCAATAGTTTTGATGTGATTCAAAATGAATTGCTCGCTTCAAATAATATCAGTCAAGTTGCTGCTTCTGATGTGAAAATTACAGCCGCTTATACTACAAATGGAGGTGATTTTGAATGGAAAGGGAAAGACCCAAAATTAAATCCTGAGTTTTGGACAATACGTGCTACTCACGGTTTTGGAGAAATGGTAGACTGGAAAATACTAAAAGGAAGAGATTTTTCTAAAGACTTTCCAAGTGATACTCTAGCCTTTATCATGAATGAAACTGCTGTAAAATACACAGGTTTAGAAAATCCTATTGGAGAATATATAAGATGGGGTGACAATGGAACGTATAAAGTTATTGGTGTGGTAAAAGACATGGTAACTAGATCTCCTTTTGATCCTATTACACCTTCATTAATGATATTACATAAAGGTAGATTCTTAAGTTATATCAACGTAAAAATTGCTGCTGATAGTCCAAATGTAATCGAAGGTGCAATTGATGATTTAAGAACAACTTTTCAAAAATACGATCCTAAAAACATATTTACTTATAGTTTTATGGATGATGAATACAAACGTAAGTTTAATGAAACGAGTAGAATTGCCTCATTAATCAGTTGGTTTTCTATTGTTGCAATTTTTATCAGTTGTTTAGGGGTATTAGGGTTATCAACTTACACAGCCATTCAACGAAAAAAAGAAATTGGAATTCGTAAAGTGTTAGGAGCATCCATTTATGTAATTTGGGAGTTGCTCTCAAAACAGTTCATAGTTTTAGTTCTTATTTCTTTAGTAATAGCATTACCACTTGGCTATTACTTTTCCTCTCAATGGTTACTAGATTATAGTTACAGAATTACCATTAATTTCTGGATGTTTGCTTTAGTAGGCATTATAATTCTTGGCATTACACTTTTAACTGTGAGTTATCAAGCAGTAAAATCTGCTATTTCTAACCCTGTAGACTCATTAAGATCAGAATAAAACACCAAAATTATGTTTAAAAATTATATAAAAATCGCCTTTAGAAACTTGTTGAAAAACAAGATCTATTCCTTCATTAATATTATGGGTTTAGCTGTTGGTATGACAGCCACTATTTTAATTGGGCTTTGGGTAAATGATGAAATAAGTGTTAACGATAATTTTGAGAATAAAGAAACCATTGCTCAAGTTTATCAGCACCAAACATCTAACAACAAAACACAAACAAGTCCTGCAATACCAAGACCTTTAGAATTTGCATTAAGAAAAGATTACGCAGATAATTTTAAACATCTTATAATGTCTTCTTGGAATCAAAATAAATATTTAAAATATGAAGAGATAAATATTAGTTTTTCAGGCAACTTTATGCAGAAAGGTGTAAGTGATATGCTACAACTCGATTTTGTAAGAGGATCAAAAAATGGTTTAGAGGACCAAAAATCTATTTTACTTTCTGAGACAACAGCAAAAGCATTATTTAAAGACGAAAATCCAATAGGGAAAGTCGTAAGAATGGACAATGTAGAAGATTTAAAAGTAGTTGCTGTATATAAAGACTTACCTGAAAGTTCTAGTTTCTTAGGGCTAGGGTTTGTTGCTTCTTGGGAATATTACGTAACTACACAAGAATGGATAGAAAATGCAAGCAAAAGTTGGGGTAATAATTCTTTCCAGCTCTATGTCCAAATAAACGAGAATACAACTATGGATGCTGTAACCTCAAAAATCATAAACATTAAAAAAGAAAATTCACCAAATCAAGAAGAATTTAATCCTCAAATATTTTTATTGCCAATGAAAGATTGGTATCTGAGAAGTGAATTTAAGGAAGGTATTCAAACTGGTGGTCGTATTGAAAATGTATGGTTGTTTGGTATTATTGGTAGTTTCGTGTTGTTGTTAGCTTGTATCAACTTTGTGAATTTAAGTACAGCAAGATCAGAAAAAAGAGCCATTGAAGTAGGTATAAGAAAATCAATAGGCTCTAAAAGGGTACAGTTGATTTCTCAATTTTTAAGTGAGTCATTTGTCATTGTTCTACTATCTTTTATAATTGCTTTAGGATTAGTATTATTATTCTTAAATGGATTTAACGAATTAGCTAGAAAAGAAATCATCTTTCCTTGGAATAATATGAACTTCTGGGGAGTATCATTACTCTTTATTTTGATTACTGCTTTTCTTTCTGGTTGTTATCCTGCTTTATATTTATCATCTTTTAATCCTGTAACTGTTTTAAAAGGAACATTTAAAACTGGTAAAAAATCCTCTTTACCGAGAAAAGTATTGGTGGTAAGTCAATTTACTGTTTCAGTAGCTTTAATTATTGGAACTTTGGTAGTCATCAAACAAATTAACTTCGCTAAAGACAGACCAACAGGTTATAATAAAAAAGGGTTAATACAAATACCAACATTTAGCAGCTATTTTACAGGGAAAACTGAAACAATAAGGAATCAGTTTTTACAATCTGGTGCAGTTGTGCAAATGGCTACTACAAGTAGCCCAACAACACAAGTTTGGTCTAATAGAAGTGGTTACGATTGGGATGGAAAATCAAAAGATTTTCAGGAGGATTTTGCTTATACTGATGTTTCTTACGAGTTTGTAGAAACATTAGGATTAAAAATAGTAGAAGGTAGAGGTTTTTCAAGAGAATATGCTTCAGATAGTACAGCAGTTATTTTAAACAAAACCGCTGTAGAATATATGGGACTTCAAAATCCAATTGGCAAGCAAATAAGAGATGATGATAGAGATGAACCAAATGATCCACTGACTATTGTTGGGGTTATAGATGATATGTTGATACAATCTCCTTATGAACCAGTTAAACAAGCTATGTATGTTTTTGATAGATATGGAAATCATAGTTACTATAATTTACGATTAAATCCTAATCAAAGTACAAAAGCAAACTTAGAAGTTGTTAAACGTATTTTTAAAGAAAACTTCCCAAACTTACCTTTTATTTATCAATTTATTGATGAGGTGTACGGTCGTAAATTTAGGTCTCAAGAAAGAGTAGCAAATTTATCTCAAGTCTTTACTATTCTCGCAATTTTTATTAGTTGTTTAGGTTTATTTGGATTAGCATCGTTTGTAGCAGAGCAACGCACTAAAGAAATTGGAGTGCGTAAAACCCTTGGTGCATCAGTAAGTCAATTATGGATGTTGCTTTCAAAAGACTTCTTAAAATTAGTATGCATTTCATTATTAGTTGGTTCTCCATTAGCTTACTACATGATGAATAAATGGTTGCAGAAGTTCCCTTATAGAACAGATATTTCTTGGACAGTCTTTTTAATGGCGTGTTCAGGAGCAATTATTATTACCATTATAACTGTAAGTTACCAAGCTATAAAATCTGCAACAACTAATCCTGTAGATTCATTACGAACTGAATAAAAAATAAAAAGATGTTCAAACACTATCTTAAAATATCAATAAGAAGTTTGCTAAAGGATAAATCATATGCTACAATAAATGTATTTGGACTTACTATAGCAATGGTATGTTTCATCTTCATAGCATTGTATGTTAAATTTGAGTTGAGTTATGATGAGCATCATCAAAATATTGATAAAATTTATAGGGTTTTAAATAATGAAATAGAATTCGAATCAGAGGCTAAAGACGTTTATATAGCTTCACCAATGCCATTATTCAATAGAATGAAAAATGATTTCCCTGAAGTTGAAGAAATCACAACATTGGCTACTAAAGAAGCTACTCTTGGAAAAAGTGAAGAGTTATTTATGGCTAATGGACTTTTTTCTGATGAAAATTTATTTGACATTTTTGACATTGAATTATTAAAAGGTCAAGACAAAAAAGCATTAAAAAACAAAAACTCAATTTTACTTACCCAAACTACTGCAAACAGAATTTTTGGAAAAGAACTTGCTATTGGTAAAACACTTTCTTTTAATAACAAAAATGAGTTAACAGTAAAAGGGATTATTGCTGATGCACCAGAAAATCAGCATTTTAAATATGATTTTATCGTTTCAAGGGAGCTTTATCCAAATTTTAAAAGAGATGAAAACGATTGGTTTAGTTGTGAGCAAGCTGGTTATGTTTTATTAAAAGATGCGCAAGATTACAGAGAGCTAGAAGCTAAATTGATAAAATACGAAAAGGTATTAAAACCTGCGTATAAAAATGCAGGGTTTAGTTTTTATCCAAAATTTTCTTTACAACCTGTAAAAGATATTCATCTATATTCTAATTTAGATGATGAGTTTGAAGCAAACAGTAATATCAATTACATCTATTTCTTCTCTTTTATTGCTATCATAATTCTTCTTTTAGCATCTATGAATTATGTGAATTTAGCAATATCAAGATACTCTGAAAAAACTAAAGAAGTAGGGGTTCATAAAGTACTTGGTGCAAATAAAAGTAATTTAATTTTTAAGTACGTGAATGAGTCTTTGGTACTTTCAGTATTAAGTTTTTTAGTGGCAATTATCTTGGTAATTTTAATGCTTCCATTATTCAATCAATTTTTAGGTAAAGAAATTGTTTTTAGTTTTATTAAAGATGGTAGGTTTCTTATGATAATGCTTCTAATGGCATTAGGAATTGGTGTTATTTCTGGAATTTACCCAGCAATCTTTCTAGCAAAAGTCAACTTGGTAACATCATTAAAAGGCAATGTATGGCAATTTAAAGGTAAGCAGTTTTCACTTAAAAATGTGTTAGTAATTGGTCAGTTTATTGTGGCAATTGGATTGATAATAAGCAGTTTTGTAGTATATAAACAATATAATTTCTTAACCAAAAAAGAGTTGGGATATACCAAAGAAAATGTGCTTTATATGCCCTACAAACAAAAAGGGTTGATGAAAAAAGAAGATAGAATTCGAAATGAATTGCTAAAACACCCTAATATTACTCAAGTTTCTATTAGTTCTCAATTACCAATTAATATAAGAAACAATGGTCCTGTAGAAAATTGGGCTGGCAACTATCAAAAAAAAGCAATGAATTTTTATAGATCTTATGTGGATTATGATTTTATAAATCTTGTTGATATGAAAATGGTAGAAGGTAGGTCTTTTTCTAAAAACTACGCTACAGATTTTAAAGAAGCCTATATTATAAATGAGGCTGCTAAAGAAAAACTAGGTTGGCAAACAGCTATTGGAAAAGAGTTTTTTCGAGGAAAAATAATTGGAGTGGTAAAAGATTTTCATTTTCAGTCGTTAGGTTCAAAAATACAACCACTTTTTATGACAATGAGAAAAGGCGAAGATACCTATAGAGGAAATATAATTGTGAAGACCAATAACGCTGATTTTACCACCACAAAATTATTTGTAGAACAAACAATAAAGTCAATTCTCCCTACAGAATATATAGAGGTGAAGTCTTTAGAAAATACTTATAATTATCTTTATGAAACAGAAAGTAAATTAGGATATGTTTTTAATGTATTTGCCTTTATAGCTATTCTTATAGCTAGTATGGGATTGTTTGGTCTAGTTTCTTTTCATATCGTAAAAAGAAAAAAAGAAATAGGGATACGAAAAATATTGGGTTCTTCATCAATAAATATCCTATGGATACTATCAAAAGAATTTGTTAAACTTATAGCAATTGCTCTTTTGATAGCGATACCAATTGCATACTATACAATGAGTAATTGGCTACAAAATTACGCTTATCGAATAGAATTAAATGTATCAATCTTTTTATTAGTGGGCGCTATAGTACTACTACTATCAGTTCTTACTATTTTAATGAAAGCATATAAAGTAACCATTTCCAATCCCATAAATTCTTTACGAACAGAATAAAAAAAGAGAAAATGACATCATTACTAAACATACAAAATGCATCCAAAACCATAAAATCTGGGGGAAACACTATCAATTTATTAGATACTATTAATTTAAGAGTAAAAGAAGGGGAATTCATTTCTTTAATGGGACCATCAGGTTCTGGAAAATCTACCTTATTAAATTGTATAGGAATGTTAGACAATTTTACGGCAGGAGATTATACTTTTTTAGACGAACCTGTTCATAAAATGAAAGAAAAAAACAGAGTAAAATTATACCAAGAATATATTGGTTTTGTATTTCAGGCTTATCATTTAATTGATGAATTGACAATTGAAGAAAACATTGAAACACCTTTGTTGTATAAAAATATAAAATCATCTGAACGAAAAGCTTTAGTTGCAGATATGTTAGACAGGTTTAATATTGTAGGTAAAAAGAAACTATTTCCACAACAGTTAAGTGGTGGCCAACAACAATTAGTGGGTATTGCAAGAGCCCTGATAAGTAATCCTAAATTGATTTTAGCTGATGAACCAACGGGAAATTTAAACTCTAAACAAAGTCAAGAAATAATGGAGTTGTTTACACAATTAAATACAGAGGGAGTAACCATTATTCAAGCAACACATTCAGAAAATAATGCGGGGTATGGTTCTCAAATTTTGAATTTATTAGATGGTAAAATTATCAATTCACAATAAAATTTATAATGAAAAAAATCTTTTTTACAATTGTCTTGATGGTTTCTCTTGTTGTATTTTCTCAAAACGAACAAGAAAAGACATATACTTTAGAAGAGTGTATAAAGATAGCCTTAGAAAATAATTTGAGTTTAAAATCAGTAAAAAATACTGAAAAATCATCTAAAATCAATTACAACCAATCCAAGGCTAACCTATTACCCAGTTTAAATGGAAATTCTAATTTAGGAGTTAATAATGGTAGAAGTATTGATCCTTTTACCAACGATTTTATCAATCAACAATTAACATTTTCCAATGCAAATCTAAATCTAAATGCTACTGTCTTTAATGGTTTTCGTTTGCTAAACACATTAAAGCAAGAAAAATTAAATAGACAAGCAGCAAATCTAGAAGTAGAGCAAGAAAAACAGAACTTAATCTTAAATGTTACACTTGCTTATTTACAATTATTAAACACCAAAGACTTGCTTAATTTAAATGAACAACGTTTGGTAGTTACCAATAATCAACTTAAAATTCAAAAAGATTTATTTGATGAAGGTAGAGAAAATCCAGCAGACTATACAGATTTATTAGGTCAGAAAGCATTTGATGAAACGAATATTGTATCATCTAAAATAGCTTTAAATAATGCAAAATTGAATTTAAGAACATTACTAAATTTAAAAGAAAATATAGATATTAACACTGATGACTTATTGTTTAGCGTAAAAAAATATGAGTTTTCTCCTAATCAAGTTTATAATGATGCCTTACAGAGTTTAGCAACATTTAAAGCTCGTGAATTACGAGTAGCATCTGCCAAAAAAGGAGTTAGTATAGCACGGTCACAGTACATTCCAGAAATATCATTATTTGGCCAATTAAACACCAATTATTCTAGTGTAGCAGAAACATTTACTGAAACTGGAACAGCTATTGTTGAAACTGGAAGTTTTGTAAGTATAAATAATCAAGATTTCCAAGTACTAACTAACCAAACCTTTTTTCAAGCCAATCAAATTAATTATTTAAATCAATTAGAAAATAACCTAAATTCTGTAATTGGTGTTTCATTAAGAGTTCCTATATTTAATGGTTTTCGAGCCAAAAATAATGTCGCTTTAGAAAAGGTTCGTGTAGAAGAATCTCTAATTGCTTTAGAACAAACGCAACTTGAAATTAAAAATGCAATAAAACAAGTACATTTTGATATGGAAGCAGCATTTTTACGTTATAAAAGTTTACAGAGCCAAGTTTTAGCATTTGAAAAATCTTTTGAGATTAATAAAACAAGATTTAACAATGGAGTGTCTAATTTTTTAGCCTACATAACCAGTAAAAATAATTTAGAAAATGCTAAAATTAACTTATCAATTGCAAAATATGACTATTTTTTAAGAGTTAAGATTTTAGAATATTATAGAGGACAAACTTTTTAAATTATCAATCGCTTTATCCTGACCTGTACAATTATTATCTAATGCAAGTGGGCTGATTTTTTTACGTCTAACTCCTCAATGGAATAATTGGTGTTTTCAGGATTTAGATACTCATTCATACAAACAAAGACAACTATTTTATTTGCCTGATTTCAAAAAGAAAACAATAAAAAATTAGTTGTTTTTCAATAGTTTTTTTACAAAAACCCCTTTATCGGTAGCTATCTTTACAAGATAAATTGATGAAGAAATTTCACCAACATTCAAATACAATTTATCTTTATTGTTATTGATATTCCAATATTTAATAGATTGTCCTAAAATATTTATTGCTTCAACATCTTTAATCTTAAGATTCGAATTATTAACCACAATTAATTCTTCTGAATTACTGGTATTATCTACAAATACTTTTACGCTATTATTTTCGTTAAAAAGTTCTTCTGTTTTTAAAACAATAGTTGGTTTGGAATTAAATGTTATGAAAAAACGGTTTTCATAAGTTCCTTCTGGTAAATCTAACTTAGTTCTCTTGCTGGTAGAAAGCAATTGGGTTTTATTTTCAATTGCATCATGTAAATACACTTTTTCACTTGTATTTAACAATTCATCTATTCTAATAAAAACGTTTTTTTCATTTCCAATTGTAATTGTTAAAGGAATGTTTAATTCTTTACTTATAGCATCAACGCCAGCTATAACTAATTTTTCGTTATTCATTTCTTTAAAACTCCAAAACATATCTGTTTCATGAACATCTATCATTTTACTATCGTAACCATAATCAAAACTAAAAGAATTATTTTCTTTAAAAGAAATACCTATTTGACGATGTAAAATCAAGTTGTTTTCATTTATGAAATCTAACCCTAATTTTAATATTGGAAAATCTCTAGAAAGTTGCTCAGTAGATTTACTTTTAAAAAATTCTGGTGCTGTACTTTGATAACTTCTTTGCTTGTTATTAAAAGAAATTGGTCCTCCGTCTGAATCTGAAGACACGAAAAAACCTTGTCCTACTGCTATGTATCTACTTGGAGTTTTATAAGTATAAGAAGGTGTTAATCCGTCTATTCCTGCAACAATTGTTGCAGAAACTGCCATAGAATAAGTTAGTTGTGCGTAACCGCCTTGATACCCTGTTCTTCTGTGTCCTAAATCAGCTGATTCTCCTGAATGTTCCCATAAATAAATAGTACCATCGGTAGAATTTTCATTATCTAAAATAAATGCATGACCATCTAAAGTTCCTGGGTAAGGATTACCTAATAAACTTGTAGTATTACCTGATATATTAAATAGAATATTTCCATCGTTTGGGCTACCTGAAAAAGTAAAATACTGTGGGTTTGTACCTGTACTTTTCATTGTAAAACCTAAACCTTTATCTAAGTAGCCATCATCCTCTATTTGAACCCAGTCATCAACGCCGTCTTTATCAAAATAAGTCCAAATCCAATACCCAGCAATATTAATGGGACTTCCAGTGCTACCATCAAAACCACTTATAAAATTGATATTGTTTAATGTAGAAGAAGCTGTTAAGTCTCCCCCTGCATCTTTTAAAATTTCTGAAACTCTATAAATATTACCTGATAGTGATTCTGATACTGGTGAAGACCAATAGTTATAGCGAAATACATTGGGCACTTCACTTTTTTGACTGACTAATAATTTACCATTTCCAGAAACATCTGGATTGCCTTCATGTACCTGAACTAATTGACTAGTTCCTAAAAGTCGAATTTCTGAACTTGTATCTATAGTAACATTATCTATTACAATAAGAGATTGATTGTCTACACTTAATGTATTATTACTTTCTACTTCTATTTTTCTGGCAGTTAAAGGTGCTGTACTGTTATTATAATCTTCTTGAATAATTACTTCTCTAGATTTATCTGGAAATCCATTATCCCAAGTATTAGAGCTTCGTTTGGTTTCATTAATTCTGTGTAAACCTAAACCAATATTCATCTCTGTATTTGCAGGCGTTTTTACTTCAGATAATAATGGAGCATTGGCATGTCTTGTAGTGCTTGGTATAGGATCATCGTCTCCGAAAACAGGAATAGCATCGTCTATGAAAATCATCCATTCTGATGATGTAAATGTGGAATTTGCAGCAGTTACTTCATCAATTCTTACAAATGAAGTTTCATCTTCTATATTACTAACCACATCATAACGATTTGCCCATGCAGAATTATCTATTGTTGTAGATAATACAACAGTATCATTTTCTCCAGCTATGTCTGTTATTGTTGCATTTGTAATTTCTGTAGGAGAATTAATTAGAGTTACCCCAGATAAACTAGCAACAGATTTTATAACTACAGAATTACCTGCACTTAAACTTGTTATGGTTAAACTAGCTGTAGGTGTTACTCCATTCGGAGAACTACTTCCTATATTTCGAAACAACACTAGGTTAATATTGTTTGCTGTTGTTGCTCCAATATTGGTTAGTTCTATTGCATTTCCTGTTGATGTTTGGTAAACCTGGCTTATTATAACTGGCGCTAAACTACAATTTGCCCCTAAAACTCCGTTATTCTGACTATCTCCTATTGTCTGTCCATTTGAAGTTGCTATTAATGGAATACCATTACTATCTACACCTCCAGTTAACATATTGCTAGCGTCTAAATTTGCAAAAGTAAAATTAGATCCACCTTCAATTGCATCTGGGCAACCATCATTATCACTATCTGTATCTAAATCATTATTATTTGCATCTCCATCTGTATTTCCTGCTCCTTCTACGGTATCTAGTATTCCATCGTTATCATCATCTAAATCAACAATGTTTATAAAACCATCATTATCTGTATCTGTAGTATCACAAGTTCTTGTTCCTACATTTTGACTATCTCCCAAACCTTGCCCTGAACCTGAGCCTGCAGCAGCTAGAGTTGGAACTCCATTTCCGTTTACGGCACCTACGATTCTAAATTCGTTATCTAAATCAGATAAAGAAACTGTTCCACCTCCTTCTAGTGCATCTGGGCATTGGTCTCCATCACTATCTAAATCTAAATTATTTGGGATTCCGTCTCCGTCTAAGTCTCCTGTTCCCTCATCTGAATCTAATATACCATCATTATCATCGTCTAAATCATCATCATCAGTTTCTCCATCGCAATCACTATCATTACCAGTTTCAGATATTGTTTCTGTATTATCCGAAAGGTTACTATCTTCTTGAAAAAGCAAATTTGCTGTTGCTGTAAAGTTTATTGGAAAGGGAGTTGAACTGACAGATGTATTTACAGTTAGTGTAACACTTTCTCCTACCCCAAGTTCAACGATAGTCCATCTTTTGTCAGTACTACTATAAGATGCAGTAAGTATTGGCACCCCTGCTTGAGTAAAACTAGCAGAACTACCAGTTAGTGTTGTGCCAGATGGTATACTAAAATCTACCTCGAAATCTTTTGCAACTTCTGTTGAATTGTTTGTTATCGTCGTTTGAAAATTCGCTGTAGTTGGCGCACAAAAATTGTCTGAAGTTACCGTTGAATTTGAAACTTCTAAATCTGTTTGAGGAAGTTCTATTTCTAGAGCATCAAAATTATAAGCTGAAAAAGCAATGTCTGTGGTTCCAGACGTTCTATGCACAAAATTTGTAATTTGACTAAAGTTACTAACCGTAATTCCAAAATCACTTAGTCTAAAAGAAATCATTCTCAAATCTCTGTAAGTATTGGCTCCAAAAAGACTTGATACTTGACCTGTAGAAGAATTAATTCTATAGATAGTCCATTGTGTTCCTCCAACAACAGGAACTCCATTAAAGGCTACTAACAACTCACTACCTACCGTATTTCCATTAGTATCTATAAATCGAAAACGATCTTGATTGGAACTGGGTGCTCCTGTTTGCGTAATTATTAAATCTGGTTTGGCATCGTTGATACTTACCGCCTGATTAATAACCAGAGCATCATAAGTAATCGTTTGACTTCTAATATTAAAAAAGTTCGTAGACAATTCTAAACCTCTATCTCCATCTCTAACAAAAAAAGAAGGAACTATTGGATTGAATGTTCTTACAAAATCTGTAGAAGCGTTAGTTTGTGCTACTCCTCCCCAATTTGCACCAATACCGATTAATTCTGTAGCATTATAGGTAATGTTTGCTGGCATTGGTAATGCAAAAAATTTTGCATTGGTAAAAGAAATACTATTTGTAGTTAATAAATTGTCATCAACTCCTGTAGAATAGGTAACTCCGTCTACAGTAAATCCTAAAAGACTATTAGAATCGTTATAAGTAACAGCAGATCCAGTTGAAGATGTGTAAAAACCTCCAAATGTACCGTAAATTGAAGTTACAGTTTGTTGTGCTACTAATATCGATGGAAAAAGTAAAAAAAGTAAAAAAAAATTTCTGAAAATTTTGAACATATTTTTTCCAATTATTCTAAATAAAGGGGGAAAATCAGAATCATGTTAAAAACTGAATCTTTGAATTAATTATTCAAAGATATTTTAATTTAAATAAACTTAATAGCTAAATATACAAAAAAGAGAAAATTGAATTATAGAAAATTGAAAATAATAAAAAACCTTTCCAAAAAAGAAAGGTTTTTTATATAATTATTTTTATTATGATGGCTCTTCGTTTGCTAATAAAGGAGTTGTTTGCGGTATAAAATCCTCTCCTGTTAAATAATCGCTATCATCATCATTTGGATCTACTTTCTTACTATAATCATAAGGCCATCTGTGTACTTCTGGTATTTTTCCATACCAGTTTCCATGAACATGCTCTACTGGTGTAGTCCACTCTAAAGTATTAGATTTCCAAGGATTTTGAGTAGCTTCTTTTCCTCTATAAATAGAAATAAAGAAATTAGCCAAAAATATAATTTGTGCAAGACCTCCAATTAAAGCAAACATTGTAATTACAACGTTTACATCTGAAATATCATCAAACATTGGAAAGTTTGTATTGCTATAATACCTTCTAGGTAGACCCGCTAAACCTATAAAGTGCATTGGCCAAAAAACACCATAAGCACAAATAATAGTTAACCAAAAATGCCAGTATCCTAAGGTCTTATTCATCATTTTACCATACATTTTAGGAAACCAGTGGTAAACACCTGCATACATTCCAAATATTGCAGAAACACCCATTACTAGATGAAAGTGAGCTACTACAAAGTAAGTATCGTGAATAGCAATATCTAACGCAGAATCTCCTAAAACTAACCCTGTTAAACCTCCTGTTACAAATGTTGAAACCAATCCTATTGAAAAAAGCATGGCTGGATTCAATTGTAAATTACCTTTCCACAAAGTAGTTATATAGTTAAATGCTTTTACAGCAGATGGTATTGCTATTAATAGGGTTGTAAATGTAAATACAGAACCTAAAAAAGGATTCATTCCTGAAATAAACATATGGTGACCCCAAACAATTGTAGATAAAAATGCAATTGCCATAATAGAACCAATCATTGCTCTATAACCAAAAATTGGTTTTCTAGAATGTGTAGATATAATTTCTGAAGTAATTCCTAAAGCCGGAAGCAATACAATATATACCTCTGGATGACCTAAGAACCAAAATAAGTGTTCAAATAATACTGGTGAACCTCCTTGGTAGTGTAATACTTCTCCTGAAATAAAAATATCTGATAAATAAAACGATGTCCCAAAACTTCTGTCAAATACTAATAGTAATGCAGCTGATAATAAAACTGGGAAAGAAACAACACCAATAACTGCCGTTATAAAGAATGCCCAAATCGTTAATGGCAATCTTGTCATTTTCATTCCTTTAGTTCTTAAGTTTAATACAGTTACAATATAATTTAAAGAACCTATTAAAGAAGAGGCAATAAATATAGCCATAGCTACCAACCATAATGTCATACCTGCTCCAGAACCAGGAATTGCTTGTGGTAATGCACTTAATGGAGGGTAAATTGTCCAACCCGCAGAAGCTGGTCCAGCTTCAACAAATAAAGATATAACCATAATTACACTAGAAATAAAGAATAACCAGTAAGAAACCATGTTTAAAAATCCTGATGCCATATCTCTAGCACCAATTTGTAATGGAATTAACAAGTTTGAAAATGTTCCACTTAACCCAGCAGTTAATACAAAAAATACCATTATTGTTCCGTGAATGGTAACTAATGCTAGGTACATATCTGGGTTCATTACTCCATCTACTTGATGTGGACCTAAAAAAGCTTCAATAATAGAAAACGATTTTTCTGGCCAAGCCAATTGTAAACGAAATAACATTGACATAAATACTCCAATAATTCCCATAAACATACCAGTTACTAAAAACTGTTTGGAAATCATTTTATGATCTTGTGTAAATAAATACTTGGTAACGAAGGTTTCTTTGTGATGATGTTCTGACATAACTCTTAATACTTTTAAAAATTATTTATTAATAACTGATGCTAATGTAGGTTGTTCAGCAATCCATTTCTCGTACTCTTCTTCCTCTACAACTGTAATTTTCATCTGCATATTGTAGTGAGATGCACCGCAAATTTTGTTACATAACAACAAATAATTAAACTCATAAGGCTCTTCACCCTTTTCCCTTCTTATTTTATTTATTCCTTTAGTTTTTTCCATTACTTCAGGTTGAAGTCTCATTTCTTCCGTAGTGTATTTTGGAGTAAAACCAAATTCTGTAATCATACCAGGTACACAATTCATTTGTGCTCTAAAATGCGGCATATATGCCGAATGTAGTACATCTTGTGAGCGAAATTTAAAGTGTATTTTCCTTCCTTTTGGTAAGTATAATTCAGTTACTTGTATATCGTCTTGAGCATTTTTATCAGACATATCAACACCCATAGTATTGATACCTTTAATATAATTTACGCTACCTAAACCTAACGTATTATCTTCTCCTGCATAACGAGCATCCCATCTAAATTGTTGAGAATACACTTCTATTACAATAGCATCTTCTTCATTAGATAAGTCCATAACATTATTCCATTGCCATAAACCGTATCCGATTAAACCAACTAAAACAATTGCAGGTGTTATTGTCCAAATAAATTCTAACTTATGACTGTCTGCATAGAACTTTGCTTTATTATCTTTATTCCCTTTGTACTTAAAAGTAAAATAGAAAATTAAAAACTGCATGATAAATTGAACAACACCAATTAACCAAAAAGTAATATTAAACAGGTTATCATCATGTTCTCCTTCAAATGAAGCAGACTCTGGCAACATAACTACGTTTAAAAATATTAAACAATAAATCATGATAGCATATAAAAACACCATAAAAATTATTGCATTTTTCCCCTGCTTTTGATTGTCTTTGTCTGTAGCAATAACCTCTCTAAAGTTTAGAATTCTGGTTATTTGCCAAAAACTTACTCCAATTGCAACACCTATAAAAATATAAAATAGAGCTAGCATATATATCTTATCTTAATTTATTTTAATTCGTTTTGATTAATGATGATCGTGAGCACTTTCTCCTGAGTGTTCTATATTATAATAATGAAAATGTTCACTTTCTCCTAAGAAAGGATTTCCTTTTGGAACTGGATTTGCTTTCGCAAATGCACTAAATACTGTGTAAATAAATACTCCTATAAAGAATAAAATTGCGCTTATTTCTGGAATACCAAAAGACCACGAACCTCCTACAGTTGCAGGCATAACCATTACAAATACATCTACATAGTGTCCTGCTAAAATTACTGTACCTCCAATAATTACAAACCATGCTTTACTTTTAAAATCACTATTTAATAATAATAAAATTGGAAAAGCAAAATTCATTCCGACCATTGCTAAAAATGGCAATTTGTATTCATTAAATCTTGCTACGTAATAAGTAGTTTCTTCTGGGATATTTGCATACCATATTAACATAAACTGAGCAAACCATAAATATGTCCAGAATACTGAGAAACCAAACATAAATTTAGCTAAATCGTGAATGTGGCTATCATTTACTAAAGGTAAAACCCCTTTAGAACGTAAGTAAATTGTTACCATTGCTACAATAGTTAATGCACTTACTAATAAAGTTGCCAAAACATACCATCCAAACAATGTTGAGAACCAGTGTGGGTCTAATCCCATAATCCAATCCCAAGACATCATAGATTCAGTAATCATAAATACAACTAAAAATATAACAGATGCATTATAATTTTTCTTGTATGTTTTGTGGTTGTCATCTGCTGTATCTTCTGCGATAGAACTTTTTCTAATGAAAAAACGATAGGCATTCCAAAGTGCTAGATAAACAACACTTCTAATAATCCAACTTGGTACGTTCATCCACCAAGCTTTTCCAGCTACAATAGGATCGTAATTTTCACTTTCTAGATCAAAAACACCCTCTCCCATCCAAGTAAATAAATGGTTAAAGTGAAATGCTGATAATATAACAATTATTAACATTATTATTGATGTAGGTACAATATTAGCTGTAACTGCTTCGAAAACTCTAAATAAAACAATAGACCAACCTGATTGTGCTACTCTTTGAGCTGCATAAAATGCTAATGCCAAAAGAGAAATTCCTAAAAAGAAAAACAATGCTACATAAAAAGCAGACCAAGGTTTATTTTGTAATTGATGTAAAACATGTTCTGCATGAGAATCGTCATTGTGAGATGCTGAATGATCAGAAGACCCATGAGCTTCTGAAGTAGTAGCATGTCCATGAGTTTTACTTTCTGAATGCGCATTAGAACTATCATGGGTTTCATGAGTACCTTCTGAGTGAGAAGTACCATGACCATCTCCATGAGATGCATGACTTTCTATGTATGCTTTAGCATCTTCAATTGTTTTTGGTGCAGTTAAAAAACTAAATGCAATACCTACAACACCAATAATTATTAGTGCTAATGAGAATATTTTTAATTTACCTGAAAATTGATACATGTCTTCTAGTATTCTTTTCTTTTTGTAATTATTTTAATAATTCAGCACGTAGTTTCTCTACATGTTGAACAATTTGCCAACGTTCTTTATAAGTTAACTGAGATGAGTGAGAACCCATTAAGTTTTTACCATGAATTAATACGTGGTAAATACTACCTTCAGTTATGTCTCTATCTTTGTAATTAGGTATACCTGCAAACTTTTCTGATGTTGCTAAATAACCTTTACCATCTCCTTTTTTTCCGTGACAAGAAATACAATAGATATTATACATCTTTTCACCATTTCCTAAATTTTCTTCTGTTTTAGGAAAAGGATTTTTCAATTCAACTTTAGCTAATTCATAACCTTCATTAGTATTAGGTATATCATAAGCTGCAGTTTTACCTCTTGCAATTGTTCCTGCAACTGGTTTTAAACTCAAATGCTTTCCGTTTAAACCTCTGTCTCCATCAGTTTTGTAAGGTATAGATCTATACATGTCTGGCATGTATTGATTTTCTCTTGTTCTCTCATCGTTACAAGCAACTAGACTTGCAAAAACCACTAAAGCAATAATTAATTTAAAGTTTTTCATTATCCTCTTTATTAATGCTTATCAATAACGTTTATTTCTACAGCTCCTGTATTTTGTAATAATGTAGTTAATTCATCTACATCTCCTGAAACAGGAATTTCAACTAAAAAATGATCATCTGTAGTTCTTGGATCTGGATTTTCTGCATCCTTAAAAGGCCATATTCTACTTCTCATATAAAAAGTAATCACCATTAAGTGCGCTGCAAAAAACACTGTTAATTCAAACATAATTGGAACAAATGCAGGCATGTTTTCTAACCATGAAAAGCTAGGTTTCCCTCCAATATCTTGTGGCCAATTATCAATCATCATATAATTTGTCATCCAAATAGCAACAGATAAACCTGTAATTCCATACATAAATGCAGTAATAGCTAATCTTGTTGGTGCTAATCCCATAGCTTTATCTAAACCATGAACAGGAAAAGGACAAAAAACTTCTTCGATATGATGATGTGCTGTTTTAATTTCTTTTACAGCATCTAGTAAAATCTCATCATCATTATATAGTGCGTGAACAACTTTTGATGCTCCCATAATTATGCTTTTGTATTTTTATCTGAAGAATCTTCTTCAGTACTATTCTTTTCTGCTAAAACAACTTTCGGCTTTGTTGGTAATCCGTTTGCTCTCATTTGCTTGTACGACTCTCCAGAAGATTTTAAAATTGTTTTAATTTCTGCTGTTGGTATTACTGGGAAAGTTCTAGCATATAATAAAAATAACACAAAGAAAAACCCGATTGTTCCTATAAAGATACCTACATCTACAAATGTTGGTTCAAAACGCCACCAAGTTGAAGGTAAATGACCTTTACTTAAAACGATTGCAATGATATCAAAACGCTCAAACCACATACCAATATTAATAAATATTGAAACAATGAAAGACCATATAAAACTTCTTCTTACTTTTTTAAACCAAAGTACTTGTGGTGTTAAAATGTTAAAAAACAATAATGAATAAAATGCCCAAGCATATGGTCCTGTTGCAGCACCTACTGATAAATATGTATAATTCTCGTAAGGTGAACCTGTATACCAAGCAATAAAAAATTCAGTTGCATAAGCCACAGCTACTATACCTCCTGTTAGAATAATTACAATATTCATGTACTCAACATGCAAACGAGTAATGTACGCTTCCATATTGGTTACTTTACGCATAATACCTAATAAAGTTTGTACCATTGCAAATCCTGAGAAGATTGCTCCAGCAACAAAGTAAGGTGGAAAAATAGTTGAGTGCCAACCTGGATTGATAGAAGTAGCAAAGTCAAAAGATACAATAGTGTGTACAGAAAGTACTAATGGAGTAGCTAAACCTGCTAATACTAAAGAAACTTCTTCAAAACGCTGCCAGTCTTTTGCTCTACCAGACCATCCGAAAGATAACAATGCGTATATTTTCTTTTGGAAAGGTTTTACAGCTCTATCTCTAATCGTTGCAAAATCTGGTAATAAACCTGTCCACCAAAATACTAATGATACAGATAAATAAGTAGAAATTGCAAATACATCCCAAAGTAATGGTGAATTAAAGTTTACCCATAACGAACCAAATTGGTTTGGAATTGGCAATACCCAATATCCATTCCAAGGACGTCCCATGTGAATAATTGGAAACAATCCTGCTTGAAAAACGGCAAAAATTGTCATTGCTTCTGCAGAACGGTTAATTGCCATTCTCCATTTTTGACGGAATAATAAAAGTACTGCAGAAATTAACGTTCCTGCGTGACCGATACCAACCCACCAAACAAAGTTTGTAATATCCCAAGCCCAACCAATGTTTTTACTTAGACCCCAAACTCCAATACCTGTTCCAACAGTGTAAAAGATACAGCCAAAACCCCAAAGCATTGCTACTAAAGCAATAGAAAATGCAATGTACCAGTTTTTATTTGCCTTACCTTCAATAGGTCTTGCAATGTCTTCGGTTATATCATGATAACTTTTCTCACCTAATATTAAAGGTTCCCTTATAGGCGCTTCGTAATGAGACATATTATAATTACTTAGTTTTTTATTCTATTTTAGTTGATGTTTACTTAATAAATTAAGCAACTCTTTTTTCTTTTTACGCTTCGTTTGTGTTTCTTACCTTAACTTGATAGATAACATTGGGCTTAGTTTGTAAATAATCTAATACATTGTAAGCTCTCTTATCTTGTGCTAAAGCAGCTACTTCATCTTCAGGATTATTAACATCACCGAAAACTAACGATCCAGTTGAACAAGCAGACGAACAAGCTGTTTCAAACTCATCAACGTTAACTTTTCTACCTTCTCTTTTTGCTTTTAAAATTGTTGCTTGTGTCATTTGAATACACATAGAACATTTTTCCATAACCCCTCTAGAACGAACAACAACTTCTGGATTTAACACCATCTTTCCGTATTCGTTATTCATATTGAAATCAAACTCGTCATTATTTGCATAATAGAACCAGTTGAAACGACGAACTCTATAAGGACAGTTGTTTGCACAATATCTTGTACCAACACATCTGTTATATGTCATTTGATTTTGACCTTGACGACCATGCGTAGTTGCAGCAACAGGACAAACTGTTTCACAAGGTGCATGATTACAGTGCTGACAC
>CAYPHE010000007.1:0-28524 GCA_964410075.1 uncultured Polaribacter sp. | reverse complement strand
GTAGCTAAAGACATCAATTGACCAACGCCAAGATATTCCTCATCAGAAAGTAAGGAAGTTCCCCCGTGGCTAAATGCTTTAAATCCGATGTAATCTTTATCAAAATCTGTTTTTTTGTAATATACTTTAACCCCATTACTTAAAACAAACTCTTTAATATCATAAACATGATTCTGTTCTGAAACGATACTGCCTTTTGGAGGTAAACTCTTAATAAGTTGATTGTCTAATTTTTTAGGCGTGTATCCTTCAATTTCAGTATTTAGCTCGGCTTTTTCTATAGTTGCTAATAATTCTTTTTCTTTAGGCAGTACTAAATCTTCCTTTTCTGGTGCAGTAAGTATTAGAACACGATTGTCTTTATGGTAATAAAAATCGAACTTTTCTTTGATTTCTTCTAGTGTAATTTGAGGAATAACAGTTTTGTAAAAATTATAGCGCCAATTTTTATCGTACAATACCCAGTCATTATCAAATTCGCTCGCTAAAAGACCTAAATAACTTGAGGAATACCAATCGTCTTTATTTTCCCAGAATGTTTCGTTACTTGCCAACATATTCTTCTGTACTTCCTTAAGCTCTTCTTTTGTAAATCCGAATCGTTTGATACGTTCTAATTCTTTTACCATGGCAGATAAAGCTTTAGAAATACTGTCCTCATTAGAAGATGCACTTATGGAAAATTTACCATGATAAGTACTAAGTGTGCCTCCAGTACCAGCTCCTGCGGTTATAAATGGTGATGAATTACCTAGATAAATTTCTTGTAATCTTTTATTTATCATAGAATTCATCATACCTTTTATGAAACTTTCTTTTTGATGTTTCATTAATGGCTCTTCTACTTTTATGGGGCTTTTATTTATATAATTCAAAGACAGTGAAGTTCCTGTTTTTTCAGGATCAGTAACAATTTTTACTCTAGTTTCTTTTTGGTAAGGCACACTATCGAACGCAAATAATGCTTTTTCATTTTCTGGGTTTGTTAATTTAGAAAAGTGCTTTTTAATTTTTGCTTCTGCATAAGCAGGATCTATATCTCCTGCAATAACAATACCCATTAAATTTGGCCTGTACCAGTCTTTGTAAAATCGACGTAAGTGTTTGGAATCAAAATTTTTAATGTTTTCTAATTTTTCATCAGAAAAATAACGAAGCTGAGGCATGCCTTTGTACATGAAATTTACAACTTCCGTACCTACCCTATTACCGCTTCCTAATCTCGCCCTAAATTCTTCTAAAACAACTGGTCTTTCATCATCAATGGCTTTTTCTTCTAAAGTCATGTTATGCGCCCAGTCTTCTAAAATTTGAAATGCTTTGTTTACCTTTCTTATATTTGAACTGGGTACTTTTAATTTGTAAACGGTTTCTTCAAAACCAGTATGTGCATTTAAGTCTGCCCCAAATGACATGCCTATGCTTTCTAAATATTTTACAAGTTTGTCTTTTTTAAAGTTTTTGGTTCCATTAAAGCCCATATGCTCTAACAAATGTGCTAAACCTTTTTGGCTATCATCTTCTTGTAAATGCCCTACTTTAACAATTAAACGCATTATGACTTCGTTTTTTGGTCTATTGTTTTCTTTAATGTAGTACTTTAATCCGTTGGATAATTCTCCCCTAACCGCAGTTGTATCTTTTGGAACTTTACTTTCTAAATTGTAAGTAATTTTTTGGTTTTTTTGAGCAAATACTAATGCAGACGCATATAGTAAAAAGAAAGTAATAATCTTTTTCATAAATTGATTTAATTTTTTTTGGCAATTTAGTATTTGTTATTGTTAAAATAACATACAATTTATATTTTTTTACAAAAATATACCCGCAAGGAAAAAAGCGGGTATACATAAAATAAAAAGGAAAATAAATCAGTTTTAAGTACCTACATTATATACTTAAATTAACTGATTTTGTTGTATTTGCTTGTCCAGCAATATTGACTAAAATTTTTTCCGGAAGATGCTCCTAAAAAGAAAATCATCCCAACAATACCTTTAAAATAAAATAGAAACAGAATGATGCCGTAACCAAAGTTTGCATTTTCTCCATAAAAAAAGTCTTTGGTTAAAAACGTAAACAATAAACTTAATGAGAATGTTAAAATGCCCAAATTCTCTACGTTTTTAACAGACCAAAACTTTAATTTTCGTAAAGGATGTAAATCCTTACCCCATTTGTGGATTAAATAATAATATCCATTTCCCATTGGTGCAAACAGTAACGGATCATCTGCTTCTTTTAAATGAAATAATTTTGATGGTGCTATAATTCTAAAACCGTCTAAAACAGTATCATGCTCTTCTTCTATTTGGTTAATTTTTGCAACCACTTCTGTAGGATAATCTCCTTTAAAAAATTGAGTATCTAAAAAACGTAGTCTGTAGTCTATACAAATTTTTTCTATTTCAGAAATATGAAAGATGGCATCTTTATCTACTTTGTTAATATTAAAAGTGTTTATAGTTCTTTGTATTGGCGATTTTGACAAACGCTCTAAAACTGAATTGTGTTTGGTATCTATTTCATCAAAAATATTGTGAACCCAAGATAGTATTTGATCAGGCTTTTTATTTTTATTGCGCTGGTCGATTAATTTTTGTTGAATATCTATTGGATGTAACATACTAAAACTAATTTTCTCTAAAATTACTTTAGAAAACCCTTTTTTCAAAAAGAGGAATTCAAAGACTCTTTATTTAAAATCAATTTAAATAGTTTTAAAATAGAGGTTTTGGTAAACACAATTATGTGAAGTAGATTCTTGCTTTCGCAAGAATGACATGATGAAGTTTAAATTATTTAAAACTTAATTTCTAAAGTAGCATAAAAACTTCTAGGTTCTGCGGGAATAATTCCTGGCCCAGGATAACCCGTAGCTCTTCTCGTAAAGTACGAATTGTTTAGTACATTATTAATTCCTGCTTCTAATTTTATGTTTTTAGTAAATGTGTAAGAAGAGGATAAATCCATAATGTTATATTCTGGAATAGCACCATCTACTCTAATGCTATTTGAAGGATTGTATTCCGAATTGGTAGCATCTGTAAATTGCGCTGATAAATAAGAATATTGAAGAGCAGTTAAAAAGTTTTTATAGCCAAAAGAAATACCTGTTTTTAAATTTACTTCTGGAATAAATTCAACCTTATTTCCATCTATACTTGCAGAAACATTACTATTGTACCTAGATGTTGTTAAGGCCAAATTAGAAAATACCTCTAATTTTAAATTCTTATTTTCTTTAAAAAAAGATTCCTTTATATTCCATTGTAATAAAGACTCTAAACCAGCAATAGTTGCCTTGCCAATATTGCCTCTAACCCATTGCGCTCTGTAAGGTGCTTCTGTACTAAATGCTTGGCCAATTCTATTATCATATAATAAAGTAAACAGGTTAACATCATAAGAAAGCACCTTTTTTAAGGTGCCTCTAACTCCAATATCTAAGGTATACCCTGTTTCATCTTGTATTGAAGGATCTACAACAAAAGACGGATTTACAGTTCTAATATCAGAAAAAGTAACCGACCTATAATTCTGAGAAAAATTAAAATACGTTTCTAAAAATGATTTTGGCTTGTAACTAATTCCTACACCAAATAAGAGAAAATTACGTTCTAATAAATTATTATCTTTAATAAAATTAATATTAGGATTACTACCCTGTAAGTCTGGTATATTTAAAAATGAACCGACTGATTCTGTTTTTATATACTCGAAACGAAAACCTGGTGTTATAGACAGTGAGCTGGTAATATTAAAAATATTTTCACCAAAAACAGCAACGTTTAAGTTAGGGAATTCAAATTCATTTTGATTTGGATACAGAGGGAAATCATTGGTGTAAATCGTAAAATCTGCATCTGTATTTTTGCTACCCGGTCCTTGTTGAGAGGTATTATTGGCTTGGTAGAACTTACTTCCTAACAATAAAACAGACTCTTTACCTTTAATATTGTATTTGGTAATTACTCTAGCTTCTGCTCCAAAATTTTTAAAATCCCCTAAAATTACATCTCTTTCAAAATCAAAATTTCCAAACTCATCAACTTCATCGCTATTTACATCAAAAATATTTGCATTTTCATCTAAAGGATTAGTTCTAAAACCAATTGCTTTTCTTGAGGCATCTAGCGCAAAAAAACTTAATGATCCGTTTGTTTTTGAAGAAAATTCATGATTCAATTTTAGGTTGAATAATCTCCAGTCTACAGCAAACCAGTTTCTGGTTCTGTAACTTTGATTAGGGTTTTCTAAAAATTGCACATCAGACAGCCCTCCAGCCTGTTGAGCTAAATAATAATAATCCGTATATTCTGCACTTATACTCGTTTTCTCATTAAAACTGTAAGCTACATTACCAAAAAAATTGTCTGCGTTAAAACCTGAATTTGGTCTAAAACCATCACCTTTTTTTCCATTATAAAATGCATAATAACTCAATTTGTCTTTTGTTCCAGATAGCGAAGTAAAATTGGTTAATGTTCCGAAAGAACCAACTGTATTTCTAGTCAACAATTCAATTGATTTTTTACTTGGTTTGTTGAATTTAAAATTTACCAAACCACCAAATTGCGTTCCGTATTGAAGAGAAGCTGCACCACGAATTACTTGAATTTGACTTAGTGCCTCTGTTGGCGGAGTATAATAACTTTCTGGGTACCCCAAAACATCGGCACTAATATCGTAATCGTTTTGTCTAGTATTAAAATTAGCTGTTCTGTTGGGATCTAAGCCTCTTCCTCCAATATTTAGTTGTAAACCACCATCATTACTATCATAAATATTTAAACCCGCTACTTTTGCATAAACCTGACGGGCATTGTTGGTAGATTTATTTACTAATTCTTGATTTAATAAAATAACTTCCGATTTTTTTCCTGCGTAAATGTGAGTTCCTTCTACAGGTTTTAAAGTGGTTAACCCAAAAGCTTCTTTCTTTTTTACATTAATTACTACTTCCGATAACGTTTCTCCTAAGGAAACCATTGCTATGGTATATATTTCTTTTTCTCTTAGTAAAACATCTAATTCAGAAGTTTTGTAATTGAAATTAAAAAAGATCAACTGGTGTTTTTCTTCTGTTTTTAATTTAGATAAATTAATGATTCCTAAACCATTAGTATACCCTACAAAAAGTCCTTCTTTAGTATAAACTTCAACACTTTCAATTGGCTTTTTGGATTCACTATCAATAACAATTGCTTGATAATTTTGAGCAAGTATTGTTACTGAAAACAAATAAAATATTATAAAAAAACTATATACCCTTAATTTCATCTTCAAATGGTAAAATCCAATTTTTGTGTTTAAAACTATCGTTTACTGTTAGTAAATCTATTTTAGGATTAATAAACGGTTTGCTAATTCTTCCGTTTACGGAAACATAACTTTCTGCGAAAACTCCAATATTTTCCTCATTCAATTCTTCTCTGTAATGCTTGCCTAAAAAATGTGCATATTCCACAATAAAGTCTGGTTGGGTTTGCATTTGTTTTTTTTGAAAAGGATTTAAAAAATGGTCGTTAGTAACTGTAAAACTATTTCCTGTCCTATAATTTTTAATTCTAAATGTAGTAAAACCAGCTTTTTCCATCAGCATAACTCGCCAAGAAAATCTATAACCTTCTTCTGTCCAAAATAATTCGTCTGGATATAAAGTATAGCGAAAAGGAAAAGTAAATTGAACAACAAAAAATATGCTTAAAACAGTTAAAACAAACCTTTTATATCTTGGTTGAAATACTTTGTTAACAGAGGATGTAATTTTTTTAATGGAAAAAATCTTCGCTATTCCTTTTAAAAATTTTTCGTGAGTTGTATCACTAAAGAAAATTAACGTAGCGCAGATCATAATATAAGGAAACACGCCAATATTGAATAACACTCTAGTAAACACATGAAAAACAACCACTAATAAAAAAGCAAATGGCCTGGTTTTTTTAATCAACAATAAAAAAGGAATTGTTAAATCGTATAGCGCTCCACTCCAACTCATCGTATAATGAAACCAAGTATCGTTCATAAATTTTCCGATAATCGGGAAATCGGTTTTTGTAGATAACCAAATTTTTAACGGCTGTGCTCTTAATAACCAATCTGAGTTTAATTTTGCCAACCCCGCATAAAAATAAACGATTCCGAGTAATAGTTTTATGGAATCTACTGTCCAAGACGGTACATATTCGTAAGACTTCTTTTTACGATATGCATCTATTGAAAAAGTAGCGTGTAAAGGTAAAAAACACAATAAAAAACTTAAAATACTAATAAAATAGTAGTGATTTAAATAGGTGGTTTTATCAATTAATTCGATATATGTAAAAGAAAGAAAAAAGAGGATTATAGCAAGCCTATATTTAAAACCTAAAACAATACAGACACAAGCCAATATTGCAATTGCAAATAATAAATAGGTATACTGTCCCCAAGTGGTAACCCAAGAAAATCCGTAATATTTAAAATGAAATTTTGGAGCAATATAAAAATCGTAAACCCAGCCTTTAGCTAAAAAACGAATTAAACTAAACAACATTAGCAAACCAAATAAAATACGAAAAGCGGCTAAGGAAGCCGCTCTTGTTTTTTTATTGAAATATGTTATCATCGATTGTTTAATCGCCATCGCTATCTACAAAATCTATAGTTAGGTTAAAAGCGTTAATTGCATTCCCTTTTATGGCTATTACAAATTCTTGAATTGTATCAAAAACAGCATCAAAATTAGCATTGTAATCTTGGGTTTGTTCAAAGAAATTGTTACCTATATTATTGTTTGCTGCATCAATATTATCAAACAACGTCTGTATGTAGTCATCTAAAGAGATATCAGTTCCGTCAACCATAACAGTTGCTCCTAAAAATTGCAAGTACTCTTGCAAACCAATAGTATTTGTATTTGTACTGTAACTTCTACCATAATAAAAGTTTTTAATAGCTGTGTAAGCTTCTAAATACAGTGCTTTTGAATTTTCTGGACTGTATAAAGACTCAACAAATGTTGGACTAGGATTAACAGAAATATTATCTTGTCTATTTCTAGTTCCAGAAGGTGTTGCTATCTTTTTTTCTCTAAACGACTTTTCGGTATACTCTACAAAATCGTTCATTTGAATACTAAAATAAGAGCTTATTGTATTGTTTACACTATTGATATTAGTGTCTTTATTAGTATTAAAATTAGTAATTTCATTAGCAGTTAAGTTTACCATTCTTAAGCTTAAAGCCTTCAAATAATCTGAATATTTTGTATCTTGATACTTCGCAATAATAGCTTCATCAGTAGTATCTAAACCATTTACCAAATAATCTAACGTTGGTAAACCTTGCGTTGGGTCTAATAATGTTCTTTCAAAATTTATAGCAACAGTACTATTAATGTTTGTATTTATTCTATCTAAGTCTGCAGGATAAGAATTCATATCTCTTGCAAAACTAGTACCGTAAAAAAACAATTCTACGTGTTGCCAAACCTTGGCAGCAGCTAATAAATTTGTTCTTACTGTTACTAAACCATTTGCATCTGGAGCGTTTGTAAATGCAATAACTGCGTTATTAAAATCGCCAACTTTTGTTTGCAAATCATTTGTTGCAGGAATTAATAAATTGTTTACCCAACTAGAAGTTAAAGTAGTTCTATTAAAATCATCTTCATCAATATCATTCCCAGAATCTGTGTTATCTGTACAAGCATAAACCAATACAAAAGCCAACAAAAGTGGAAAAATGTATTTTACTTTCTTCATTAATATATATTTATTTATTCTAAATAACGATTGCAAATATAAAAAGAAAAGAGACTGCAAATGCAATCTCTTTTTCTAAAATTTTATTGAGAAACTACGTCACTAAAAGTCCAAGTTAATCCTCCAACTCCTTTTGCTGCAATTGCGTCTGCCATATCTATCAACTCATCAGAAGTTACAGACCATAAACCGTTTTTAGCTTCTAAAACAGCCAAATAACCATCTACATCAGCATCTGTAAAATATCTAGATCCATTTGCATCTACAATATAACGTAGGCTATTTATAAAACCATATCCTTCGCAAATATCATGAAAAGCATCTGCTCTTTCTGGAGCATTTTCTTCTAAAGTTCCAATTAATTTTGCTCCACCTCCTAGGTAGTGTACAGCTCTTACAGCAATAATTAGTGCCAACTTTGTTCTTAAAGCTCCAATTTGAGCATCTCTTTCTGAATAATTTTTTTCTACGATTGCAATACGTCCTTTTACAAAAGCCTCTAAAATATCTCTTTCTATTCCAGCAAATTTTGTCAAAGCGTCTACATTGTCAATATACTTGTAAATTAAGTTTTCACCAGTGATGTTTCCATAAATGTAGCCAAAAGCTTCATCCCAATGGTGCTCCATAGTAGTATAACTACTGCCCTCTTTTACTGTTCCCTCGTCATTTGCAGTTCTGTAATCATTAGAACCGTTATTTTCATCATCTAATCTATTGAAATAGTGGTTTACAGCTTGGTCATAAGCCAAAGCACCAGCCATAGATTTTGTAAATAATTGATCTAATTCAAAACCTTTTGCGTTTACATATCTTGTAGATTCGTCTGAATCTAAAAAAGTACCTGCTTGACCAGAAGCTGCTGGCGTAGCCCAGTTATCTATTACAGCTTGATGACCAGTAATATAAGCATCAAACTCAGCAACATTTGTAGCGCCTTGACCAGCACTATTCGTTTTATTAAATAATCCTATTGAAGCTGATGTTTTGGAACGTACAATTTTTGTTGTTCCGTTTAAAGAAGCATCAGAGAAACCAGCACTTTGTGAAGAACCATTAACTTCTTCTCCTTCAAACATTAGTTGAATAGCAGCAACAGAAGTAGTTTTCTTTAAATTACTTCCTATTTCTTTTGTTTGTTTTAAACGGGTTGTTTGTCCAGCAAAACTTACTGTAGATTCTCCTTCTCTAGTAAATAAAGATGAATAATTATCTATATAGTCATTATTGTAAGCCCCACTTGTTCTTGAAAAATCATTTCCTGTAATAATTTCTTCTATAGAAGGGATATCTACATTAGATTCTATTTCATTTTCGTTCTTTTCGCAGGCAACTAATGCTGTTAAAATACTTGCAAAAAATATTGCTTTTTTCATCTTATTTGGATTGATTAAAAATAATTTTCTGCAAATATAATCTTCATCTTTAATTACGCAAAGTTTATTAAGATTTATTTTAAATAAAGTTTTAAAAGAACTAAATCCAACAAAAAAACCACAACATTTTTGTTGTGGTTTTAAGTATATATTTCGTTTAAAATATTAATCGTTGTGCATAAAAGCTTGTTTAGCCAGTAACTCTTCTTCAGTTTCTACAACATCTTCATCTGGCACACAACAGTCTACAGGACAAACAGCTGCACACTGTGGCTCTTCATGAAAGCCCATACATTCTGTACACTTATCTGGTGCAATGTAATATACTTCGTCAGAAATAGGTTCTTGTTCGTCATCTGCGTTAACAGATTTACCATTTGGTAGCACCACGTCTCCACTTAAATCTGTTCCATCAGCGTATTTCCACTCGTCTGCTCCTTCATAAATTGCAGTGTTTGGGCATTCTGGCTCGCAAGCCCCACAATTTATACATTCATCTGTTATTATAATTGCCATAGTAGTTCTGTTTTGTACCTTTGCGGTGCAAAAATAAACCCAAAAAAATTTACATCCAAATAAATGGACAGTATAAAAAACAGAATTAACACTTTTGCAAAATTAGGTGATTTTTTAAGTCAGTTTTCTACTGAAAAAATTGAAAGAAAAGATCAGATACCTAACAACGAGTTATTTTTTGATGCTTTAACGCATCAACTTAAAGTAGCTCAAGAAAATAACACCTGGTTTACAAAAGAAAACTTATTATTTGCCATAGAAAGTTGGGCAAAATTATTAACCGTAGAAAACTTAACTTCTTGGGTAGAAACTATAGATTTATCTAAAGTATCAGCTAAAAAAGTAGCTATAGTTATGGCAGGAAACATTCCTTTGGTTGGTTTTCATGATTTTTTAGCGGTTTTAATTTCTGGGCATCAAGTATTGGTAAAACAATCTTCTAATGATAAGCATTTATTACCAATGCTTGCTAAATATTTAGAATATGCAGATGCTTCTTTTAAAGGTAAAATTACATTTACTGAAGAAAAATTAACAGATTTTGATGCAGTTATTGCAACGGGAAGTAATAATACCGCTCGTTATTTTGAATATTATTTTAAAGATAAACCTAACATTATTAGAAAAAACAGAAATTCTGTAGCCGTTATAACAGGTAATGAAACCGAAAAAGAATTAGAACAGTTATCTGATGATGTTTTCACCTATTTTGGTTTAGGTTGCAGAAGTGTATCAAAACTATTTGTTCCTAAAGATTATGACTTCAATCCGTTTTTTAATGGAATGTTTAATAAGAAAGAAATTATTTATAACGCTAAATATGCCAACAATTACGACTACAACAAGGCTGTATATTTAATGAGCGAATTCGATTTGTTGGAAAATGGTTTTTTAATGATTAAGGAAGATACTAGCTACTCCTCTCCTATCGCGACCATATTTTATGAGTATTATGACAATCCTATTGATTTAAAAATAAAATTACATCAAGATAAAGAACAAATACAATGTGTTGTTTCTAATAATTTTATAGAAAATGAAGTTGCTTTTGGAAAAACACAACAACCTAGTTTAACCGATTATGCTGATGGTATAAATACATTAGAATTTTTATCGATCATTTAATTTAGTAAATGGGTATTAGTTTTTGATTTAAACGAACCTTTAACTAGTTACCTTTTTAAACACTATCAATCAATAATAAAAATATTATAAGACTTAAGTCCAATAACTAAAGACTATAACATATGAAAAAACATAATTTTAGTGCAGGTCCATGTATTTTACCTCAAGAGGTTTTGCAAAAAGCTTCTGATGCCGTACTAAATTTTAATAACGACAACCTTTCTCTTATAGAAATTTCTCACAGAAGTAAACCTTTTGTAGATGTAATGGAAAAAGCGAGAAGTTTGGCAATAGAGTTGCTAGGTTTAGAAGGTAAGGGTTACAAAGCATTGTTTTTACAAGGTGGTGCTAGTATGCAGTTTTTAATGGTTGCCTATAATTTATTAAACAAAAAAGCGGGGTATTTAAATACAGGAACTTGGGCAGATAAAGCCATAAAAGAAGCAAAACATTTTGGAGAATTGGTTGAATTGGCTTCTTCTAAAGACAAAAACTTTACGTATATCCCTAAGGATTATTCAATACCAAACGATTTAGATTTTTTACATATAACCAGTAACAATACTATTTTTGGAACACAGATGAAATCATTTCCAAAAACAGATGCTCCTTTGATTTGCGATATGAGCTCAGATATTTTTTCTCGTCAACTAGATTTTTCTCAGTTTGATTTGATTTACGCTGGAGCACAAAAAAATATGGGGCCTGCAGGAGCTACCTTAGTTGTTATAAAAGAAGAAATTCTAGGAAAAGTAGAAAGACATATTCCTTCTATGTTAGATTATAAAATACACTTAGATAAAGATAGTATGTTTAATACACCTGCTGTTTTTCCTATATATGTATCTATGCTTACTATGGAGTGGTTAAAAGAGCTAGGAGGAATTGCTTTTGTAGAAAAAGTAAACGAGCAAAAAGCAAAATTACTTTATGATGAAATTGACAGGAATCCACTTTTTGAAGGTGTTGTTGCAAAAGAAGACCGAAGTGTTATGAATGCAACTTTTACCTTAAAAGATGCAACTTTAAAAGATACATTCGAAAAATTGCTACAAGAAGCAGGTATAAGTGGTTTAAACGGGCACAGAAGTGTTGGTGGTTATAGAGCTAGTATGTACAATGCTTTGCCTTTACATAGTGTTCAAGCTTTGGTTGATGTAATGCAAAGTCTAAGCCCTTCTTAATTTCCCTAAAGGGAAGAGAATTTTATCCTTATAAAACAATAAAAATTAAACAACTCAACAATTAAAGAAATTCTTTCGATGAAAGTATTAGTATCAAACATATCAGAAAGTGCAAAAGTAATTTTAGAAGCTAAAAATTTTGAAGTTCTAGAAGTAAAAGTTGCTCAAAATCAACTAGAAAATTATGTTAATGAAAATGCTGTAGATGTTATTATTGTTGATGGTTCTCTTGAGATTCAAGAAGAAATTATTGAAAACTGTACTAGCTTAAAGTTAATTGCAAGTACTACAAATTCTACAGAAAATATTGATATTGATTATGCTTTTAACAATGGTTTACAAGTAATAAAAACAAATAGTGCAACTGCTAATGCACAAGCCGAGTTGGTTTTTGCTCACTTATTTGGTTTGGCTCGTTTTTTACATCAATCGAATAGAGAAATGCCTTTAGAAGGAGATTTTCGCTTTAGAGATTTACAAAAAGCTTTTACTGGAGGAATAGAATTAAGAGGAAAAACACTTGGTATTATTGGTTTTGATACTATTGGCCAACAAGTTGCTAAAATTGCAATAGGCTTAGGTATGAAAGTCTTGGCTTTTGACAATCAAATTACAGAAGCACCTATTGAGTTAGCGTTTTTTAACGGACAAAAAACAACGCTCATTATTGAAACTTCTCCCATAGAAAGCATTTTTGGTGAAGCAGATTTTATTAGTATTCACGAAACCAATCAAGAAGAGTATTTGATTACTGCCAAAGAATTTGAAAAAATGAAAACTGGAGTTGGCATTATTAACATCGCCAAAGGCGGAATAATAAACGAGGTAGATTTGGTAAATGCAATTAAAGAAGGTAAAGTACAATTTGCTGGTTTAGACGTTTTTGAAACAACTCCAAAACCTGCTGTTCAATTATTAATGAATCCAGAGTTATCTTTATCTCCGTCAATTGCTTCTTCTACAATCGAATCTAAAATTAATGTTGATGAAGAATTGGCTCGTAAAATTGTAAGGTTACTTAAAGAATAAGTTGTTGTTGTAAACTACTTTGAACTTGTTTTATATAGCTAGTGAGGTGCTGAAACAAGTTTAGCATGACCAAGCAATATTTTAGAATAATGATTAAATTCTTAGATTAGATATGATTGCAGAAAATCTAGAAAAAATAAAATCCATCCTTCCAGATCATGTAACCTTAGTTGCAGTATCTAAAACAAAACCTATAGAAGACATACAGGAAGCTTATAATGCTGGTCAACGAGTGTTTGGAGAAAACAAAATCCAAGAAATGGTTGATAAATATGATGCTTTACCTAAAGACATACAATGGCACATGATTGGTCATTTGCAAAGCAATAAGGTAAAATATATGGCACATTTTGTAGATTTAATTCACGGTGTAGATAAGTTGAAAACCTTAGCAGTTATTAATAAAGAGGCTAAAAAAAATAATAGAATTATCAATTGTTTGTTGCAAGCAAAAATTGCAAAAGAAGACACCAAATTTGGACTTTCTTTTGATGAAATTGAAAGCATTTTAACATCAGATGAATTTGCTTTACTACAAAATATAAATATTTGTGGTTTAATGGGCATGGCTACTTTTACAGAAGATACAACCCAAATTAAATCAGAATTTACTGCTCTAAAACACTTCTTTGATAAATTGCAAAATAGTCATCTACCAGATAATGCAAATTTAAAAATGCTTTCTATGGGAATGAGTGGCGATTATGAAATTGCTATTGAAAATGGCTCAACTATGATTCGTGTTGGGAGTTCTATATTTGGTAGTAGAAATTATAATCGTTAAATTTCGCAAAATAAAGATTATTTTGTGTACGCAATTCTAGATATAGAAACTACTGGAGGAAAATTTAATGAAGAAGGCATTACAGAAATTGCAATCTATAAATTTGATGGACAGGAAGTTATAGACCAATTTATTAGTTTAATAAACCCTGAAAGACCCATACAAGAATTTGTTGTAAAATTAACTGGCATTAATAACAAAATGTTACGCAATGCACCTAAATTTTACGAAGTTGCCAAACGCATTATAGAAATTACTGCAGATTGTATTATTGTTGCGCACAATACTACTTTTGATTATAGAATTTTAAGTACAGAATTTGATAGATTAGGGTACGATTTTAATAGAAACACCTTATGCACTGTAGAATTGAGTCAAAAATTAATTTTAGATCAACCTTCTTATAGTCTAGGAAAACTTACAAAATCTTTAGGCATACCAATGTCAGACAGGCATAGAGCTTCTGGAGACGCACTAGCTACTGTTCAACTTTTTAAACTATTGTTAGAAAAAGACACTAGTAAAAGCATTATACAAGCTTCTGTAAAATATTTTGACAGAAGATTACAAAAACAAAAATTACGAAAACTAATTGATGATACTCCATCTGATTTGGGTCTGTTTTATATTCATGATGATACAGGAAAAGTAATTTTTATTGGACGCGGAAGAAATGTAAAAGCAGAGTTGAATAATTTGTTTTTAAAAGAAACCAAACGAGCTATTAAAATTCAAGATAGAGCCAGTAGCGTAACATTTGAAAAAACTGGTAATGAATTGTTTATGCGCTTAAAGTATGCCATTGAGTTAGAAACACTTCAACCCAAATATAACTTTATTAAAAAAAGGAGTCATACAACACAACAGTTTAATAACGAAAACTGTATAATACTCGATAAAGGACGAGTAACCGAAGAACATGCTATTTTATTAATAGAAAATTATGAAGTTGTTGGTTACGGTTATACCAACTTAAATTTTCAAGAAAATAATATAGATATTTTAAAATCAATAGTTACTCCAATTGAAAATAAAATATTAGCTAAAACCATCACCAAAAATTATTTGAATAGAAATAAAGTAAAAAAAATTATCCGCTTATAAATGAAAAGAAAAGTTAACTTAACCGTACTCCTACTTTTTTCTTTACTCTCTTTTTCTCAACATAATAAATCTACCAAAATCGGTAGAGCTACTATGAAAGAATTAAATATGAAAGTTTATGAAAAAGATACTACTGCCACTGCTGTTGTTTTGTACGAACACAAAAACCTTTATATGGATGCTAGTCGGGAATATAATATTAGAACCGATTATTATTATAGAATAAAAATTTTAGATAAAAATTCATTTGATCTTTCAGAAATTACAATTGATTTATACAAAGAAAAAAAAGCGATAGATATTAAGGGAATTACTTATAATCTAAATGATTCTGGTGGTTTGCAAAAAACAGTTCTTCAAGAAAAAGATATTTTTACCGAAAAATACAATGATAATTTTACTTTAAAGAAGTTTACATTACCTAACATAAAAGAAGGTAGTGTTATCGAATATTCTTATAGTATTTTATCACCTTATTCTGGTATTCAAGATTGGTATTTTCAATCTGATATTCCAAAAGTAAAAAGCGAATTCGATTATGCGTTAATTGGTAATTATGAATATAATTTAAGGTTAATAGGAAACCTAAAGTTAGATAAAAATGAAAGTTCTGTAAAAAGAGAATGTATTCATATAGATGGTGTTGGAGATGGAGACTGTTTGGTTTATTCTTTTGGTATGAATGATATACCTGCTTTTAAAGAAGAAGATTATATGCTTTCTAAAAAGAATTATCTATCTAGAATTTCTTTTGATTTAAAAGCTTATTCAAGCATTTATGGAGGTAAAAGCAAATACACTTCTTCTTGGAAAGATGCTGATAAAAGCTTAAAAAAATTCTTTTTTAATAATCAAACTTCTAAAAAAAGTTTTTTCGAAAAACAATTGCCAGAAGCATTTTTTGCTATTGAAAATGACTTAGAAAAAGCAAAAAAAATATTCTACTTTTTACAAGACCATTATGTTTGGAATGGAGATTTTTGGACCAATGAAGATGCAAAGGTAAAACAAGCTTTTAACCGAAAATCTGGAAACGTTGGTGAAATTAATTTGTCTTTATACAACAGTTTAGTAGCTGCTGATTTAGATGCCAATTTAGTGGTGTTATCTACTAGAAATAATGGAATTCCTACTAAAATAATTCCGGTAATTTTTGATTTTAATTATGTAATTGTTCAATTAAAAATAGAGGATAATACTTATTATTTAGATGCTACCTCAGATTTTTTACCTTTTGGAGAACTTCCTGTGCGAACTTTAAACGGAGAAGCTCGTCTTATTAACTTTAAAAAAGAAAGTACCTGGATTAGATTAGCCTCTAAAAACAAAACCTATCAAAAATCTTCTGCTCAATTATCTTTAACGGAAGAAGGAGAAATTACTGGTACGTTAAACGTAATAAATAGTGGTTATTTTGCCGCAGATACAAGAAGTGAATTATATAATACTAAAAAAGAAAAGTACCTAGAAGATTTTGAAACAGAACATCCAGATATAGAGGTAGACGATTATTCAAATTCAATTGATGAAGACCTAAATAAGCCTACCGAAGAAAAATTTACAATTACTCTTTTTATGGACGAAAGTTTAGGAGATGTCACTCGAATAAATCCTTTTTTCTTTAATAGAATTAAAGAGAATCCGTTTAAATTAAAAGAACGGTTTTATCCTGTAGATTTTGCTTTTCCTAGGAGTAATATGTATAATTTAAGTTTACAAATACCAGATAACTATACAATTACAAACATTCCAGAAAGTAAAGCTTTTGCTTTACCTAATAAAGGAGGTGTTTTTTCTATAACTTATCACAAAACAAACAATACCATTAACCTATTTATAAGAATGAGTATTAAAAAAAGAATTTATTCTTCGGCAGAATATTATTATTTAAAACAATTTTACAATCAAATTATTCAAGAAGAAAATAATTACATAACTTTAGAAAAAAATAAATAAATGACACTAGAAATTTTAGTAGTTAAATTTCAAAAAAAGGATACTTATGCTTTTGAAAAACTTTACGAAATGTATAGCAAAAGTATGCTTGGTGTTATTAATAATATTGTTAGAAACGATAATGTTGCAGAAGAAATTTTACAGGATGTTTTTATAAAAGCTTGGAATAATTCTGAGAATTACAATGCTAAAAAAGGACGTTTTTTTACTTGGATTTTAAATATTGCAAGAAACGCATCCATAGATTATACAAGGTCTAAAACATATAAAGAGTCTAAACAAAACCAAAACTCAGATTATTTCGTAGATATATTAGAAAACAATGAAAGTTTAGATTCCAAAACAAATACCATTGGTCTAAAAAAATTCGTAAAAGAACTTTCGGATAAATGTAAGGCAGTTATAGAATTTTTATACCTAAAAGGATATACACAAAAAGAAACTTCAGAAGAGTTATCTATTCCTTTAGGAACTATAAAAACTAGAAACAGACAGTGTTTAGAGCAATTAAGAATAAAACTAGGCGTTTAGGTTATGAATATTAAAGAATACATATCATCAGGAGTTTTAGAACTTTATGTAGCTGGTTCGCTTAGCGAAAAAGAAAATGCCGAAGTTTTTAAAATGATGGAAAAGCACCCAGAAGTTTTAGCAGAAGTTAAAAGTATAGAAGCTGCTATAGTAACATTAACTTCAGCATTATCTACTAAAGACACGAAACAATTATTTGCTGGAATTAAAAATACAATTCAACCCAAAGTTATTCCTATTTCAAAACCAAAAACAAGTATTTTAAAATATTCCGGATGGGCGGCGGCAGTTGTTTGTGGTTTATTTTTAGCTTGGTCTCTAAATGAAAATAACAAACTACAACAAAAAATTGCTAAAGAAACCACCGAAAGAAAACTTCTTGAAAATAGAGTTATAGAAACAAATGATAATTTGGCTGAAGCTACAAAATTAATAAATGTTTTTAGAGACGATAGTGTAATTTCTGTGCCTTTAGCTGGGCAAACTGTTGCTCCAGAAGCATACGCCAAAGTGTATGTAGATAAAAAAACAGAACTTTTGTATTTAGATGCACAAGGTTTACCAGACCCTCCTAAAGGTAAAGTTTACCAAGTATGGTCTCTACAATTAGACCCTCTTACACCTACAAGCATGGGAACTTTAGATACTTTTATTGCAGATGCTGATAAAATTTTCGAGTTTAAAACCAGAGCAGGAGAACAAGCTTTTGGTATTACTTTAGAACCAGAAGGTGGTAGCGAATCTCCTACCTTAGATCAATTGTATACATTAGGTGTTATTCCTTCGTAGAATCATTTTTTAATAATTTATTATTGAAACTATCTAAATCATTAAATTTTAATAATTTAGATAAAAAATGAAACTATGAAAAAGCAAATCTTATTTTTAATAGCAGTAACCTTTAATCTTTACTGTTTTTCACAGATATCTTATGAAAAAGGATACTTTATAAACAACAATAATGAAAAAATTGATTGTTTTATTCTAAATAAAGATTGGGAAAAAAATCCAACAAAATTTAAGTACAAGCGTTCTAAAAATGATGAAAGTGAAGAAATAACTATAAAATTGGTTAAGGAATTTGGAGTTTATAATTTTTCAAAATTTGTAAGGGCTACTGTAAATATAGACGTTTCTACAAACAAAATAGATGAGTTAAATTCTAATAGAAATCCTGTTTTTAAAGAACAAGAACTTTTTTTAAATGTATTAATTGAAGGAAGTGCAAACTTATATTTATACCAAGGAAATGGTCTTAAAAGGTATTTTTACAACAAAGAAAATACAGCAATTGAACAACTAATTTACAAACCTTATAAAGCTTTTGATAATAAAATTCAAAAAAACAATCATTTTAGAAAACAACTTTGGGAAAATTTAAAGTGTTCTACTTTAAAAATAACCGAAATAAACAACATGAATTATTTTAAAAATGATTTGATTGACTTTTTTGTTGAGTATAATAAATGTTTGAAAACAAACTACACAAACTACAAGGCAAAACAGAAAAAAGATTTATTTAATATAAACTTAAGACCAGGTTTAAATTTTTCTAGTTTAGATACTAAAAATAGTTTTGTTACTGCAAGAAGTACAAATTTTGGAAGTAAATTAACTTTTAGATTCGGAATTGAAACTGAATTTATTCTTCCTTTTAATAAAGATAAATGGAGTGTAATAGTTGAACCAACATATCAATATTTTAAAAAAGAAAAAAACTCTGTAACCCAAAAAAGTATAGCTACTTATAATTCTATAGAATTACCTATAGGAATAAGACATTACTTTTTTTTAAACGAAAAAAGTAAACTATTTATTAATGCTTCTTTAATTGTAGACGTAGTACTAAAAGATTCTAAAATTCAACTTGATCCAGGAGGAACAAGAGAGTTTGAAGATCTTAATGATATAGAAAATTTTGCCTTTGGTATTGGTTATAAAGCAAATAACAAATATGGTTTTGAATTTAGATACCATACTAGTAGAGATTTATTAAATCAATTTGCTATTTGGTCTTCAGACTACAAAACAGTATCTATTATTTTTAGTTATTCTATACTTTAAAATTGATCCTTAATATATAAGGTTTTATCTATATCATTTTCCGCCTTTGGCGAAAAAACAACTTGAAAACTTACTCTATTTACAAACAGTTTACTCTAAAAGCAAATTGCCTGCTAAATGAATAGCAGACAATCTTCAAATGTAAATCCCCACGATTTAATATTAATTTTAAATATTTTAAAACCTATATGTAACAGTTGCTTTTGCAAAAAATGGTGTTCCTGGTGTAAAATGAATTTCTTCTGTAGCATTTATTTCATTTCTTAGCCTAGATTCTGTAGCAAATTGAGTTTCGTTCCAAGCAACATCAAATATATTTTCTATTGCAACTCCAAACGTTGTTTTTTTAATGGTGTAGTTGATGTTAAAATCGCTTACAAAATAGCCCTCTGCAATTATAGAATTGTCTTCATTAGCAGGTCTATCATCAATATACCTGTAACGTAATCCTCCAGAAAAACCTCTGATATTGTTAAACGAAAGACCTCCTGCCAAAGTAAAATCTGGTGCTAAAGGAATAAAGTCTTCTCCAGCGTTACTTTCTAAACTTCTTGCTCTTGTAAAAGTTGCATCAGAATCAAAATAGATGTTATCTGTTAGTTGATAACGAATACCGAAGTCTACTCCGTAACGTTCAGATTCTCCTGAAGGTTCTACAATCCCAGCATCTCCAACATAAACGAATTCTTCTTCAGAAAATAAATACCAAATGGCCGTGCTTAAAATTAAATTTTGGTTGGGTTTCCAAATATTACCAAAATCTACTCCATAGGCTCTTGGTAATAATTTGTCGGTTTCTTCTTGTAAAATAACTCTTGCATCATTAGAATGAAAACCAATTCCTGATTTAAAAAACCATTGTAAATTATCATTTTGATTAAAAAATACATTAAGTTTTGGATTAACAATTGTAGCTGTTTTTGATAATGTTTCGTAGCTGGTATTTAAATTGTTATTATACATAAAATTGAAATAATCTAGTCTTACTGCAGGAGCTATTTTAAACTTTCCTGTTTCAAATTCTGAATTGAAATAAGTGTAAAAATTACTTTGTCTTACAGTACCAAGTTGAATATTTTCTAATGTTTCACTTCTATTTAAAGTTCTAGAAAGTTCGTTATCTGTAACAAAATCGTATCTAAACCCAATACCTTTAGTAAATTTAGCCTCAATGTCGCCAAATAATTTCTCGTTACTATGCGAAACATTAGTTCCAAATATATCTCGGTTTTCAAATTGCTTTATTTGATCTCCATTTATAGGATCTTCAAGAAAAAAAGTAAAATTAGAATACAACTCAAAGCCATACTTAGAATAAAATGTGTTTGTTTTAATTACAGACTCATCTGCTAAAGTTTTACGATACTGTAAATTAATGTTTGTTCTAGATGTAAACCCTCCTTCGGTATCATCTATAGCACCAAATCTTGTAATGTTTCCGTTATCTACTTCTCTTTGAGGAATTTGCCCTGAAGCATCCCAAGAACTAGTAAAATGAGAAGCGGTTAAAGATAATTTTCCGGTAGTATTTATAAGCGCTGTATATTTTCCAAAAATGTTAATTCGGTTAAAATTTTGTGGCGATTCAAATGGACCATCACTTTCTATATATTCAAAAGCAACATAAGCGTCTTGATTTGCTTTAGATTTTTCTAACAAATTAAACATTCCTAAAGTTCTTAAGGTGTTAAAATCTCCATAATCAAAACGAATTAAACTATGCTCTAAATTTTCTTTGGTGTTAAAAGCTACAAAACCAGCTGTATTAAAATCACCTTGATTGGCATAATAAGATCCTTTACCAAAATTTATTTTTTCTATAGTTTCTGGAATTATAAAATGTAAATCGCTATAGCCTTGCCCGTGTGCGTGAGAAACCATATTTACAGGCATTCCGTCTACAGAAAGTGTAATATCTGTTCCATGATCTATATCAAAACCTCTTAAAAAAATTTGTTCTGCTTTTCCTCCTCCAGCATGTTGACCAATAAATAAACCTGGAACTTTACGTAAAATTTCTTGTGAATTATTAACTGGATTTACTGCTAAATCTATCCTAGAAAGTGCTTGTAAAGCATCAATTTCTTTTCTTAACACCAATTCTTCTAATTGGAAAACTGCGGGTTCTAGTTTGATTACAATTCCGTTTTGTATTTGTATTTCTGAAACGACAATAGTTTGTTTTTTATAACCTAAAATGCCAATTTCTAATGTATCTTTTGTTTGTGTATTTGTAATTTTAAAAATTCCTATTTCGTTAGAATGTGTGTGCGAACCAGTTGTTTTATTAAAAATGTAAGCATTTTCTATAGCTTTATTATTAACACTAACAATTTTACCGTCTAATTTTTGACCGATTATTTGTAATGAAAAAAATACTATTAGAATTAATAAGGAGTTTCTTTTTTCTATCAAAATAAATCTACTTTTAAATGTTTTTAATTTCTTTTTCTGTTAATGGTCCTAATTCATAAATACTTTCTAGCAAATCTTTTTTTATAGATTTTATTGCATCAGTTTTACCATTTGCTTTTAAAATTTGTGCTGAGTGTAACAAAGCTGTTGGCTCTGAAGTATGCTTTAAAACGTGTTCATTTACTATTTCTAATGCTTTGTTTTTGTGTCCATTCTTAAAATATGCCCAAGCCAATAAATCGTAAGACTGTGGAGTTGGTCTCTGTTGTACTTCTGTTTTTGCAATTTCAACAGCTTCTAAAGCTGTTTCTTTTTCTTCAGCCAATAATTCTATAGAATAGCTATTGTACATGGCACCATATTGTGGCTCTTTTACAGCTTTAAAATATTTGTCTAGACATACATTTTTACTTTTCAAATTGTTTTGGTACTCATATATATCTGCCATTAATAAATAGTAATCTGGTGATGCATTTTCTTTAGTAATGGTTTCTAGAATTCTTAATGCTTCCTCTGGGTTTCTTTCGTAAGAATATACAATCCAAGCTATTCCTTTTTTTGCGTAAGAGTCATTTGGGTCTATTGCCAATGCTTTTAAATAAGAATCATAAGATTCTTTAATTCGACCTGCATGACCATAATAATCTGCTAAATTTGTATAGTTCCACTGTAACAAACTCTTATTATTTTTCTCCTTTGCTTTTTCTAAAGATGTTTCTAAAAAATGAATTGCAGTATTTAAATTTCCTTTATGATCTGCATATTTAGAAATTCTAATTAGATAATTAAAATCGTTTGTGTTTTTTATTTTAGATAAGTATTGTTCTACTTTAGTATAGTTGCCTAATTCTAAATACACATCAACCAACATATATTGTGTTGACTTTAACTGTGCTCCTATTTTTTCAGCTTTTTCTAATAAGGCTAACGCTTCTTTAAAACGATGTTGAGAAATGTAATTTCTTGATAAACTTCTTAAATAACCGCAATCTGTATAGTTCACTTTTTCATTAGCAATTCGCAAATTTTCTTCTGCCAATTTTAGTTGATTTATATTACCTGTTATTGAAAATAACTTGCTATAATTTGTCGCTAATTTTGCATTATATGGGTATTGATTCGGGTTGTTAGCCAATTTTGTATTCCAAAAATTAAGTGTATTTTTTAGGTTATTCTTTGTTGTATTTTGTGTGATTGCTAAATACTTATTGTAGTCTTCTTTTTTAGTAATCTTATTGTTTTCTGTATTGGTACAAGAAAATAAAAGGGTTACTAAAATTATAAAAAAGCTGTTTTTTAAAATTAATTTCATGGGTTTTTAATTTTGAATTTTTGGAATAGTAATTTTAAAGTAAGCAGTTATTATTTTTATAAATTATTAATAACTGCTTACTTTTTTAGTTTACCAAGGTGATGCTAGGTAAGGAAAAGTATCTAAAAATGCTTTGTCATTTGCATCTACATTATCATTTGTTAAACCAGGATTGCTAGATCCATCAGGTCCACCAAAAATTAGCAACAATTCTGTAGAAATAACATCATCTGCTAATGCTCGTCCTGTTAAAACGTTTGTACCATCAAAAAAAGTTGTTTTTCCATCTAAAGAAACGTTTAAAACGTCTGTAGCTAACAAACCTGTAAAAGTTGCAGCATCTTGACCTAAAGCATTGGTTGTATACCCTGCATTTAAAGCCAATAATTTACTTTGAAATTTAGATTGAAAAGCAGCATTTTGGCTACTTGGTGCAGTAACATTAAATACATCTTTATCGGTTCCGTCTACAAAAACTGTATTTATTGCTGGTCTTCCCATTTGATCTTCTGTTGAAAATGAACCTGTAAAGTCAACTTTCATTTCCATTGTCGTATCGTCATTATCATCTTTATCACATCCTATAAAAACTGATGCTGCAAAGAATAATACTGTTGTATATTTTATAATATTTAATTTCATGTCTTATTATTTATTTAGTTGTTATTGTTTTCTTTTTGCTTCTACCCAAGTATTAATACTTCCAGAACCTCCAATAAGAGATTTTGGAACTTCAACAACTATAGACATTACATTAGTTCCAGCAAAAGTATCTGCTCCAGGACTGTTAAATGAAGTAGCATTTCCTGCTATAATTTCTCCATATCTAGCAAAGTCCATAAAAAACGGATCGTCTCTTGGTCCTGCAAAAAATTTCATTTCAGAAGAATTTGTAGCAGTTACAGCAGTTGATCCATAAGATGTAATATCTACAACTCCATTTATTGAAGCATTAGAAAGAATAGCTGTTGTTGTACCAGAGGCAACTGGTCCAAAAAAGTACATTTTTCCATCTCTTGGAATTGCTTGAATAATTAAGTCTTCAACAAAATCGTTATCTGTATCTATATTAAATTCTACCAATACATTTTCATCAAAAGAGGCTACTGCCGTTTCTGTTGGTGCAATTAAACCCTGTACGTTAGCTACAAATACCATATTACTTGAGGTAGCACCTTCAAAAGCATAATAATCTGTAATGTCTGCTGTTGTTCCTTGCACTGCAGGTGCATCAATATGATCTGCTGCAATGGCAATTAGTCCGATTACTGATAACATACCAGCAATTAAAAAAGTTTTTGTTTTTTTCATTCGTGAGTTTTTAAGTTATTAATTTGTTCTCAATGTTACTTACGAGATAATTGTAGATATGGTTTTAAAAAAAAGTATATTTTTTAAATTATTTTATAAAAAACTGATATACAGTGTTTTAATTTTTAAAAAATATAAGGTTTATCATTTATCTTTGTATTGGTTATAATTATTGAATGGAAAACGAAAACAAAAAAACTTCTTGGAAACACAAACTCCATGAAATTATTTATGAAGCAGACACTCCAGAAGGAAAGCTATTTGACATTATTCTATTAATAGCTATTGTTTTTAGTATTGTTTTAGTAATGCTAGAAAGTATTGATAGTTTTGATAAGAAATACCATACCTTTTTGGATATATCTGAATGGATTATAACCATTCTATTTAGTATTGAATATGTGCTGCGAGTTATATCAATTAAAAAGCCATCCAAATACATTTTTAGCTTTTATGGTATTATAGACTTACTGTCTACAGTTCCAAAATACCTGTCATTTTTTATTATAGGATCACATCAATTTATTGCTTTTAGAGCTTTACGTTTGTTACGAGTATTTAGAATTTTAAAATTGTCTAGATATATTGGTGCTTCTAATAATTTAAAGTTAGCTTTAAAAGCGAGTAGAGCAAAAATTGCCGTTTTTATCTTTTTCATTTTAATAATGTGCATTATTCTAGGAACTTTAATGTATATGATAGAAGGAGAAGAACATGGTTTTACCAGTATTCCTAGAAGTGTATATTGGGCTATTGTAACACTAACTACTGTTGGTTTTGGAGATATTGCACCTCAAACACCCTTGGGACAATTAATTGCTAGCGTAATTATGATTTTAGGTTACGGAATTATTGCTATACCTACTGGAATTGTAAGTTCGGAAATGACAAAAACGTCTTTAGATATTAACACCCAAACTTGCCCTAATTGTGCTGCTGAAAAACATAAAGACAATGCGGAGTTTTGTTATAACTGTGGAAGCAAACTAAATTAAATGGCCAAAAAAAACACTTTAATAACCATTGTAGGGCCTACTGCAATTGGAAAAACTGCTTTAAGCATTCATTTAGCAAAACATTTTAACACCAGTATTTTATCTTGCGACTCTCGTCAGTTTTACAAAGAAATGACTATTGGTACTGCAGTACCAGAACCAGAAGAACTGGCTGCTGCTGCTCATTATTTCATACAAAACAGAAGTATTTTTGATGATTACAATGTTGGTGATTTCGAAAAAGATGCACTTGAAAAACTGAATGATTTATTTACTGAAAACCCAATCCAAATTATGGTTGGTGGTAGTGGTTTATATGTAGATGCTGTTTTAAAAGGATTGGATTATTTTCCTAAAATAGATACTTCGGTTCGAAAAAAATTACAGGACGATTTAGAAGAAAAAGGGTTAGCATTTCTTCAAGAAAAATTAAAAGAAGTAGATTTAGAAAGTTACAATACTATTGCTATAGATAATCCGCAACGTTTAATTCGTGCTTTAGAAGTTACTATTGGTAGCGGTACTGCCTATTCTACTTTTAAAAATAAACCAAAAACAAAGAGAAATTTTAATGTTATTGTAATTGGTTTAAACGCAGAAAGAGCAATTATTTATAATCGAATTAACCAGCGTGTAGATATAATGGTTGAAAAAGGTTTATTAGAAGAAGCCAAAGAACTGCATCCTAATAAAGAATTAAATGCACTACAAACTGTTGGCTACAGAGAGTTGTTCCATTATTTTGATGGTAATTTTACAAAAGAATTTGCCATAGAGGAAATTAAAAAAAACACAAGAAGATTTGCCAAAAGACAATTAACCTGGTTTACCAAAAAAGAAAATACGCTTTGGTTTGATTATAAAGTTTCAGCAGATATTATTGTAAATGCAATAGAAAAGAAGATGAAAAACAATACTGATAAATAATTCAACTAGTAAGTTTAATTGCTAAAAAAGAGAATTATAGTTGACCTGTCTTTTCAAAATATTTTTTTATAACAAGTAACGAAATTAAGTCTTCAGTAAGTTTATTCTTAAATTGTGCTACGTGCTTATTAGCGTTATTAATAATTGCTTTGGCTTCTTTAGTATTTTTTATGTAATAATTAAGTTGCTCTTCTAAATCTGAATAATCTTCTTTTATGGCTATGTAATGGTAATTAGGTATTAATTGCCCTTCCATAAACCAAGTTTCAAATTTTGGTTTTGGCATTACTGCTATCGAGTTAGAAGACATTATCCATTTTAAATTACTAGCAACATCATAGCCTTCTATAGAAAGAATAAATTTATAGTTGAGCTGTTCACTTATGGTCATTCTTTTTTTTAACCACTCGCTATTCAAATTGTTTTTATTAACTCTAGCTATATTACAGATTGCTTTTTTATAATGCATTTCTAAAAAACGAACTCTATGTTTTTGTTTTGCATAGACCTCTCCCCTCCAGACAATTTTATTTTGTTTCTCCTCAAATTTTTTATCGTTTTTAACAAAAATAAAATGACGAACCTTATTCCATTTTAAAAGTATTGCATTCTTATTTTCACCAGATAAAGGCCTACTTTTAGTAAATGTAGGTACTTTAGGTATATGCATTACATCTCCAAATAAAAAATGCCCTCTTAAGTTTTTATTAAAAAATTTATAGTGTTCGTAAAAATCAAAAAAATAGGTTTTTTTACCATCTTTTAGTGTAAGGGTTTTTAAAGGTTTTCCTTCAGAAATTGTTTCGAATGCAGATAGTTTATTATAATAACTTACTCTAGAGTATATTTCATCTTTATTTAATTGATTTCTCTTTTTTAAAATCAACTCTAACTTTTTTATTTTACTTTCAAATTTATTTTGATAGAAAGCACTTGGCACCAATTGTTTTAAATAGTTTGATAAGTAGTAGTATAACTTACTATTTTTGTGTTTGAATGATAACCTTCTAATATCCATTTAAAAACGATACTTTCTTTAACAAGTAAAGCTATAAAAGTAAATAATCTCAATAAAATACAACCAACAAAAGTTATATCATGTTGAAATAACATTTTTTAGCATTAGTAATAAATTTAAAAATGAAAGCAATAGACCATTTTTATTTTGATAAAGAAGAACCTATTAAAGGTTGTCTTTTAACTTTAAAAGAAATAATAACTAATTACAACCCTGATTTTAAAGCAAAATGGTATTACCGTTTGCCTTGCTTTATGTATAAAAATAAAATTTTCTGTTATTTATGGGTAGATAAGAAAACACAGTTCCCTTATATTGCTATTGGTAAAGGTGTAAAAATTAAACACCCAGACTTAATTCAAGGAAAAAGAACTTTTACAAAACTGTTAATGATTGATCCAAATAAAGATATTCCAATAGAAAAGATTTACAACATTTTTGATATGGCATTAGAATTATACGATTAAAATAAAAACGGTTTCTATAAAATTATAAACAGGGATTTTACCATTTAAATAAAATAATATTTTATAAAATCAGCTTAAAATAATAATTAGCTCAAAGTAATTCACTTTTATATATTTGCTAACTCAAAATAAAATAGATGAAATTAAAGATTATAACAATATTATTTTTTTGTGTTACTACTAGTTATTTTTCACAAACTAAAGTTGGTACAGTAGACAGTAAATATATCTTGGCGTTAATGCCAGAAACTAGAATAGTTGAACAAAGAAGTACTGCATATGGTACTAAATTAGATTCTTCTTTTAATATTAAGCTACAAGATTTTCAAACTAGAGTAGCTGATTTTCAAAAGAGAGAAAAAGAAATGGGGCAGTTAGAAAAGAAGACCTATGTTGATGAATTGACTGCATTAGAAAATGATATAAAAAAATATCAAGACAACGGAAGAAAACTAGTTCAATTAAAACAAAACGAATTATTACGTCCTTTATATAAAAAGTTAAGTGATGCAATAGTTGCCATTGCTAAACAAGAAAAGTACACACAAATTTTAACAATTACAGGAAACGAGTTTGCTTATATTGATGAAAAATTTGACATTACTGATTTAGTAATAAAAAAACTAGGAATTACTATTCCTGAAGGTACTGAAAATAAATAA
>CAYPHE010000006.1:0-31696 GCA_964410075.1 uncultured Polaribacter sp. | reverse complement strand
GTATTACTTTGTTTTTGTTGTACAATGCTTTCTTTACGATTGTCTTTCAAATAGAAACTACTATTTTCTTTTTTAGCTAAAGTTTGAGTAGCCTTTTGACCAGATGCTTGTTTTTTTGTAGTTGATTTATATCTCGCCATAGTATTAGTTATAAAAAGCAGTTACAGTTTTCCCCTCTTTTTTAAGTTCTTTACGAACACCTTGCATTAACTCTTGTTTATTTACAATAGTATCACCTCTTTGTATTGCCATTAAAGCACAATATCTAAGCACATTAATAATGGCTCCACCTGCCAAATCGTATTGCTCTGCCACTTTTATAAGGTCTATTTCTGAATCTAATTGACATTTACCAGAAAACACTTTCTTCCAAATTTGATAACGTTCTTCAGCCGATGGTTTTGTAAAATGAATAATCGATTGAAATCGCCTCATAAAGGCTTCATCCATATTTGATTTTAAGTTGGATGCCAAAATAATTACGCCCGGAAAATCTTCAATACGTTGTAATAAATAGGCAGTTTGTTGGTTGGCATGCCTATCGTTAGATGAACTTGATTCTGTTCGTTTGCCAAACAAAGCATCTGCTTCATCAAAAAATAAAATCCAGTTTTTATGTTCAGCACTATCAAAAATTTTAGCCAAGTTTTTTTCGGTTTCTCCAATGTATTTAGAAACAATCATGGAAAGGTCTACGCGATACACTTCTCTTTGTGATGCTTTTCCCAACAACGTTACTGTTAATGTTTTTCCAGTCCCTGGAGGTCCATAAAATAATGCTCGATATCCTGGTTTTATTTTTTTATACAATTCCCAATCGTTCATTAGTGTGTCTCCATATTCTAACCAAGTATTCAGTTCCTGTACCTGATCCATAACATGATTATTCAATACGATATCACTCCATTCTAAATGAGTATCAATTCTTTTGGCAGGAAAAGTTGCACTTTGTTCCATATTTAACGTTTCTCCTGTCATTAAAAAATGTAGCCATCGGTTTGAAATGCTCAATATGCCGTTATAGTCTGAAATATTACTTGATGTTTCTGAAAGGGAAAGTACTTGCTCTTTTGTCAATACATTTTGTTCTTGAAAAATATTTAGAACCTCAAACCTGAATTCTGGTTGATTTGCAGATGCTAAAAACAAAAGTGTTTGTCCTGTGGGTAAAAAGCCACTGTGTTCTTTGTCTATTGCCCCTCCAAACTCTGTAAAACTTCGATCGTACAATTGGTTCTTTCCAAAAAAAACATCCAATACTTCTGGTTTTAAATGTGGGGTAATTGCTAATGCAATGGCTAACCTTTGAAAACTATTTAATTCCCATTCTTCAATGATTTTTTTATAAGGATTTTCTGAAGCATTTATAGTTGGTGGTAGAATTTCTAACCAACTTTTATCAGAAGCCCCTTCGTGTTGCAAATACACACTTATTACATGATTGATGACTTGTTGAAGCCAATTGATCTCGTCTAATAATACCCAAAGATTATCCTTATACTCCATAGACAGTAAATAATTTTTCGATATCATCTAAACTTGCATCTGTCCATCTAAAATATTGTAAAGCCGTGTTTGGATTTAACTGATTTGCTTGTAACATATCTAACACGCTTGCCTGCGGATTCATTGGAGTGATATTTGCTGAAGGTTCATAGTGAAAATTATAATCATAAAAATTGCTAGCCCAATCTATCATACTTGCCCTCTCTGAAATTAGATTGCTAATAAAAACTTCTAATTTTTCTTGCTGTACAATCAATTTTTTCGCCTTAAAAAAAGAAGGTTTTCGTTTTTCTTCTTTATGATAAAACTCAATATCTCTTGCTTGAATGGTTTTCGCATTTGCATCGCCAAAAATATCGACTAACCCAAAACTTTCCTTTTCTGTAGCAATTTCTAGCTCCCCATTTTCAGAACCAGAAATGGCAAGTGTCCAATTTTTAGTAGTAGCACTTTCGGTAACAATATATAACTCTCGAAAAGAGTACATTACTTGAGTCATTTTAATAATGAGTTCACTTTCAAGTTCACTCCAATTAGCAATTTTAACAGATTCGGGAGTACTACTCCTAAAGAAGAAACTTCCAAATCCGTCAAAAGCTAATACTTGTTTACTAAACTCAAAATCTGCTTCATTTGCATTGTGTCCAGAATCTCTTCCAGAATAGGGTTTGGTAACACCTTCACTGAAATTCCAATTAAAGGAGTTGAGTTGTATTCCGTTATCAAAAATCACCTTGTCAACATCTACGAGGTTTTTCCGAAAAATATTCCCTAAAACAATCATTTCTCCATTTTTTATCTGAAAAAAATCACCAGGATACATGTTTTGATCTAATGGTTTTGTAGGAATAAAACCATTAGACCTGTTGTAAAAATTGTTATAAAATCTTTTAAATACATTATCCATAATTATTTTGTTTTTAGGCAATTACTCCCATAATATAATAAAAATTACGATGCCAACGCTGCAGCATTTGCCGCTGCTAGTCCAGATTGTAACGATTTTAATTTTACTTGAGCTTTACTTAACGATGCTTGAGCGGCACTTAATTGTGCTGTTGTATCATTAGAAGCTTTTAAAACCTCTTCGTACATACTACTTGTTATGTTATAGGCGGTATATAGATAATATTTAAGCGATTGATTTTCCGCAGGTATATCTTGGTTTTCTACATTGTCTACCTCAGCTCCAATAATAAATTCATACAGCTTTGTAGATTGAAGTAATTCTAATGACATTGCATCTTTTGACTCGATAGTTGTTGCTTGTGATGCAAATACAGATTCTAAAGCAACCAACGTTAAGGCTACAGCATTATTAGCATCAGAACTAGCTTGTGTTACCATAGTTACCAACTCATCTGAAATTAATGGATTAGTAGCCTTTTTGCGTATGACTAAGTTTGATAACTTATTAATTACTTCAGCAGAATAAATAAGTTTATTAATTACAGTATTTATTTCTGTAGCAACACTTTTAATTTTTTCTTCTGCTTGTTCTGCTTCTTTGTATGTATTACGGGAATTTTGATACAAATCTTTAGCATTAGTTATTACTTTATCAACAGCGTTCTTGTTATCTAAAGCTTGTGTTTTATTAGCTTTTGCTGTTGCTAAATCTTCAGTTAATTTGTCTTCTTTTTCTACTAATGCATCTACAATGGCTTGGTATTGTTGCACCTCACTTTCTGCATTTAAAACTTCTTGTGTTAAAAAGTCGATTTCTTGTTTCTTTTTTTCTGTAATTCCGTACTTGTTTGAAATACCTGTATCTTGAATTAATATGGTTTCTCTACTCATAATGTATAGCTTTTATATTAGTTTAATGTTGTTTGTTTAGGATACGATACAACTTCTTTAGTAACTGCATAAGGATCGTTGTAATTGAATGACTTAGTGTGTTGAAAGTCAGAAAGTGCATTAATAAAATGTGTATTTGTAGTTTCGTCTGGAGTATTTATAACGGAAATGATTGCTGGAATGTATTCATTTTTGTTAATCAAACGGTTTCCAAAATTATCTGTAGTCTCTGGAGCTAACGTAATTTGCTTCGAATAAAATTTATACCCTCTTGCCAATAAAATTAAATCTTCAATTAATTGACCATAATTAGAAAGAAGTGTTTCTAACGCTTTTGTTACTACTTCTTTGATGGTATCTTTTATAAGTTGAATAACATCTGTAATAAATTGTTCGATATCTAAAATTCCGTTCGCTTTTTTCTTAGAGAGATTTATAATATTTGTATCCAACGTTTTTAACTTTTCGTCATCAATCTTTTTTACAGTATCATTTATGTCTCTTAACAAATATTCTACTAGTGTTTGATTTCCTGGTACAGCATTTGTATAACTACCTGCTGGAATTTCTTCTGCAACAGTTAAATTAAAGAAGAAACCTGGTTGTAAGTGACCTTCTTCTGCAAGTGCTTGTTGTTTTTCTTTTTGTAAAATTGCCAATTGGTTTTGCAACAACTTTTTTCTTTGAGAGTTGGTAATTCCGTCTGTATCATTTTTGGCAGTTTTCTTAGCAGCACTTTTTGTGGTTTTAGCATCTTGAGCTGGAGCATTAATTGCATCTATTTTTGCCTGCACATCAGAAATTTCCTCATTATGAAGTTCTTCTAATTGCTCTCTACTGTATACTTGCTTATCAATATAATGCAACTCTTCGTTTGTTAATAATCCACGAACCAATTCTTGATCATTTGGCAAGAAGGCACAACGGTATTGAATGTTGTCAAGATTTTCAGTATTATTATTTAATAAATAATTAGGGTTTTCAAAAACACCAAATTTAATAACATTGCTATCTGTTGGTTGTTGAATTCCATTAGCATGTACAGCATTTAATTGGTTTTTAATTACAAACATTTTTGATGGTGCAGATAAATAGTCATCAAAAACATTAATTGTTTTTTTATAAGCAGTTGTAAATACGCTAAGCACAAATACTACATACTCTTTTCCTAACTCTAATGTGTTCCCTTCTGAATCTTTTAGAACAGCTTTCTCCGAAGTGCTTGTTCCATCTATATAAATCTTTTGAACAACACCATCTTTACTATCTGCGCTAGGAGTAATTGCTACATAGCGATTTGCGAACCCTTCTGTAACAATGCCTTCAGCATCATTAATACCAAAAGTTGCACTCTTACTATTTTCAACAAGCATGATGTAATAGTTTTGAACAGGATACCCAACAGGTTTTTCTGTTCCGTCTGCAGATTGTACATTAAATGCACTCTTATAGTTATTAAATGAAACTGTGTAACTGCTATGGTCTCCAACAGTAATTGGTGTTTTAACAGTTAGGTTTAAGTTTAATTCGCTATTATTTAAATTATATGCTGCTTTTGTAGAATTGTAAGCAACACTAAAGTCTTCTAGAGTACCCTCTGCTTCTTTCTCTTTTGTATTCGACGCAGCTAATTCAGCACTCTGCGATGACAATAAGGCTGTTGTATCGTCGTACTGTTTGGTAACAACACTTAGTAAATCTTTTATAGAAGTATCTGTAACTGTGGCTTTATCTGCTAAAGTATCTGTTGTTACTTCTGCAATTGCAGCCGAAGATTCCATACTATGCTGTGATGCTTGCTCTGCAGCATAAGCAGTATCATTCATCAACACATATGCTTTATTACTTTGTGCATAAATATCTGTATCAAAATCTGCGGCATTTACTATGCTAAAGATGCTTCCTGCATCACTAGCTAATTTTAAAATAGCATTGGAAGCAATTTGAACATTAGCTGCAGCTACAGCAGTATTGCTAACAGATGTTGCCGTATACGATTTAGCATTATTGGCAGACTGTAACACATTGGTAGAAAGATCGCTATCAATAATAGCTTGTTCATTTACTTTTTTCTGATATGCGTATTTTGCTGTGGTTATTTCTAACGCTTCTGCAGATGTAATTCGTGCACCTTGTGCGTAGTAAAGCGAAAACATGGACGCTTCTAAATTTGCTTCTACATTTTGTAGTTCCAATTCTTGTGTGTTTAATGACGATACAACACTTGAATGGAGATTTTCATTGTAAGAACTCATAAATTTTATTTTTTATTAATTAATTTTTAATCCAATTGATCATAATATCTCTAGGTAAGTTAGATTTAGCTGCTGTCTATTTTAGGTGTGTGTTTATTGTATTTTTTCATGATGATTATTTTTTAAAATGGCCAAGTAACGTGCAATGGTTTTAACATCCATGGCAGTTTTATAATTGAAAATGAAAAGGGTGATTTTATCATTAAGATATCGTAAGGTCTTTTTTCTACAGTTAGTTCCCACCTATCTTCGGTTTCTCTTAAAATTCCTTCACGAACTAACCAATTACCACGAAAACCGTTTATAGAAGTTTCTCCAATTGCTGTCCAATGATTAATGGATGCTTGAATCATTCCGTCAATAAGTTGTTTTTGTTCTAAGTTTATGTCAACACTATCTGTTACAGGCATATTTGGGGGGAGCCCTACCAAAATTTTGTTTAACGTTAATAAAGACTCTTCGGTTTTAGTTAGTCCTGTTACGATATATTGTAAATAATGTATTGCATCTAATTGTGCTTTCTTTGATACAAAAGCTTTATTTTCTATGGCTCCTAAACGTTCTAAAAGCATTAAAAAATAGGTGTTTAGCATTACCAAACCTGCATTTGGAATAGAAACACCTTCTTTTGGGAATTTTATTAATTCTGTACCCATAAGTGATTTGTTTTTGTTTATGTATTCTAATACTAATGGTGTTTTTGGTACTGGTTTTACAAATGATGAAAAGCTATTATAGGTTACCTGTAACGAAGCTGGCAGCATGGTTTTTATACTATTAAATGCATCTATAAAATCTTTCTTTCGAATACTCTTTTTCCCACAAGTTTCCCATAACAATTCATTCCATATGTTTTCAGGTGTAACCAAAGACCATCGAGAAGTTTGCCAAGCCACTACTACTTTTCTAATGATAATTTCTTGTAAACTTTTGTATGAAATTCCACGCATAGAAATAGATGCAACACTTGTATATAATTTCTGTAAATCTGTAAGCGCTTTTTGTTGTAATGGATATAATTTTAATAATGAAGAAATGAAAACTTTAAAATGAATCGTTTTTGCGAATTTGGCTAATTGCACTGTTGAAAAATGCTGACTACGGATTGTTTTTAAAACAATTAATGGTTGGTGCTTTATAAGTTCGTTAACAATACTATGATAATTGTGTGCTTCTTGGTTTTGAAACCATGTTGGAATGGAAAAAGTTGTCATAAGGTGTTTACTCAACATATCTAGTTGATTTTTCTCAGCACAACTTTTAAGTGCTTTAGAAACCTCAACTCTCTTTGTTTCTGAAGATACCAACTCAAAAACTCGATTTCTTTTTACCAATACATTTTTTAAATTTTCAGGAATTTTAAGACTACTGTTTTGAATATGTTTAACAATGGTAATTTGATCTAGTGTAGAAATTTCAGAAAGTTGATCAAAAGAAGTAGCAACAAGTATGGCTAATACTTTATTTGCAGACTGTTTCCCCTTTAATATTGCTATAGTTTGTTTCCAAAAAACAGTTTCTAAAGTTGTAATTATTTGTATACTGCCAAGTTGTTTAACAAGTAGAAATAGCGCATGAATTGCTTTAAAAACTGCCGTATGCAAACTAACTGCGCCATGGGCAATCAGTACCACAAATTCTTCAAATACAATTGTTGCTTTTAAGAAAGTGAGTTGCTTTTGAGAACTAACCGTTTCTTTTAAAATAGTAACAACTTTTGCAGGAGAAGTTTCTATTGCTATTGCAAATAATGTTGCAAACGAAAACTGTTTTGTAGAAACCTCTACAATAGCATTTGTATGTTGCAAATTATCTTTTAAAATCTCAAACAATGCTGCCATCTCAATTTTATACGGAGTTAGAAGTATTTCGTTTTTTTGTGTGCTTTTTGTCTGTTTTTTTAAAAATGGAAATGTTTCCAAAACAGTTGCTGTAAATAGTCCTGTAAACTTATCTTCATTTCCTTTATAATCTTGATATTCAACTAATGATTGCCAAAAACAATCATGTAATATTGTTGTAATTTGTACTGTATTAAAAGACGTATTTACCTTAGAAAGCTGCTTTAAAAAATCGGCAATCAAACGCTTACGAAGTTGTATTCCGTTGGTAACTAAATATGAAATTATTTGACCTTCTTTAGCTTTAAAATCGGTAGTTGCTATTTTTTTTGAACGAACAAGTCTAGAGACTTCTTTGGCAACTTGATCTTGTTGTTTTGGTAATGTTATAAGCTCTAAAATTGCTTCAACAGGTGTTTGAGAAACGTATTTTTTGTGTTGTGCTAGTATTGAATCAAACTCTCTTAAAGACCAAGCCAATCTATTCATTTTAGGAGCATTCAATAACAATTGAATTGCCTCTTTTACAGCTATTGATGTTGTACTATCTATACGCTCATTCTCAACTAAACTCTGTAATAAATAAGTAAAGAAAGTAGTTGTATGTTGATTTCCGTATTTCCAGAGAACTTCAAAACCAGAAGAAATTAGAGCGTTTTTTATGCCTCTTAAAGTAAATGCATTTTTTGGCTGTTTTGCTATAAGTACATCAATAATCTGTCTCACTTTTATCAATACCTCAAAACTTTCTGATGCTACAGTTTTTAGAAATTTTTCGGTTCCATATAACGAAATTAAAGCTTCAAAATGAACAGCATTTTTTTGTGTTTTTTCTACAGAAAGAATTGCTTTCCAAAATGCTGTGGGCGAAGTTGCAATCCATTTTTGAAGTGTTTTTTCAAGTTCATGAATTCTTGTTGCATTTATTTTTTTATACTGAATTTCAGAAATGTATGTTGAAACTAGTTGTTGAATTGTCTTTTCAGAAGAAAACGTTTTTGTACTTGCAATTTCATTTTTATATAGAGATTGTAATTCATTATAAAATGAAATAAAAGAAGTTTTCTTTTCTACGTTTGCAACATTAGAGTCTAGTAAATGATTTAAAACAACAAGCTTACTTTGTTGTTGTTTGTAGGCTAACTTTTGGATAACAAAATCTAAAAAAGCATTTTTCCCTATAGATGTATTTTGATGTGCAACACAAAACGCTATTCCGAAAGTATACAAATCTAAAGTGTCAATTTTTACAGTAGACGATTTCTGTAATTTAGATAAAAAAGCAATCTGTGCTAAAATATTCTTGGATTGTGAAGGAGAGATAGCAACAAATAAACTTTCTACCGCAGCAGGAATTAAATCTTCTAAAATAGCTTTCCAAACAGTTTCTTTTTGATGAATTTTTAAGGCTATTTTCTGAAAACGTAACGCATCCAATTTTGGTAAATTAATAACCAACTCATTAAATTCATTCTTGGCTTTGCTGTTGTTTCTTTTTATTGGTGAATTAAAATAGATTGCTACCTTCTTCCAAAAATTCTCTTTTTGCTTTTTTGTTTTTGTACGCGAAAAAGAAGTCGTGTATAATTCTTCTGATAAGATTTTTAAAATGGAGATAACACCTTTATCTACCTGTGAATATTCTTTAGCAAACCCAATAGCGCTTTCAATCATTTCAATAAGATTATTGTATGAAATATTAAAATGGTTTGCCATTTGTTCTATGGTACTTCGTACAAAAGCAACTTTATTAAAAATAGTTCCTCTGTCTGTAAACAAATAATTGAGCACCCATAACCAAATGTTCTTTCTTAGCTCATTAGTACTTATTTGAACAATAATTTCTTTTTCCTGAACTTTTATAAATTCTTCTGTAAAGCTGATGATTTCATAATGATTGTTTGGCTCTAATCCTACTATAATTTTTTTAATAGTAGCATTTGAAAATTGCCATGCAATTCGCTTTCTAACGTTAGCCTGTACTCCTATTTCCTGAATCATTTTTATTACTTCAAAACGATTGTTTGCCAATTGATAGTTAATAATTTGCAAACTTGTTCCGTAACTGTTTTGATAATTCCATGGCAACATACCTTGCAATAAAAAATCTCTTAACACATTAATCTGCGCAATATCTTTATGAACAATTTCTAAAGTTTCATCACCTTTTTTTGGATACATAATTAGATCATACAATGCTGTTCGCAATGCTTCTTCTAAACGTAATGGTAATTCACTCAACATATTTTCGTAAGTAATTTCACCTAAATCAATACCCAGTTTTTTAATCTTTAATGTTTGATTTTGAGGACAAACACTATCAAACACACGGTTTATAATTTGCTTCATTTTATACGAACTCCACGAACTAATATCCATCTGAAATTGATGTGCAAGGCTCTTAGAATCGAAAGCCGTATCCCATTTACAACGGGTAATGATATGTGCTCCTTGACTATGCATCTGTGGGTAGTGTATTTTTAGAAATTTGTAAAAGTGTAGCAATTAAGTTTCCTGCATTTATTGTAAGGGTTTCTTTTCTTTTATCTTGTTGTTCTTTGGTTTGACTGCTTGCATCGTAAATATTTGCATTATACCAACTCACATACTGTGGAATAAGCTTTTTTAAATTAGCTGCATTAGCATACGTCGGTTTTGCAGAAATTTGAATTGGTAATTGACTTTCCATAAAGTAAGAAAGACGGTGTTGCCAATCTGGAGTGGTGATTTCTGGTATATAATCTGGAAAAACCCAAAGTAATGTATTTTCTAAAAATGAGTCTGTGATATACATGGTGTTTTTAGAATTCCAACTTACAGTAGCCGTCCAGCTATATTTTGTACTTTCAATTGTAGTAAATAAAGTGTCTTCTACAGTATCACTCTGTATTTCTGTAAGTGTATATGTTGCATTAATGCTGGTTAAATAACTAGAAACATCTTTCGATTTTGGTAAAGAATTCAATTGAGTAGCAATGGATATAAAATCTATATATCCCAAACTTTTATCTAGTTTATAATACCTATTAGGGTCTGCATCTTCTTTTATAATAATCTGAAAACTCCCTGATTGCAACAACAAATTGGTTTCAATAGCAATCATTCCTTTTCGCTCAGTAATTAACCATAAAGCCATTTCGCTTTGTTGGTATAAAAGAGATAAATCTTTGTTTGTTATACTTTCTAAATTAACATCTAAAATTGCTTGTATAAAATTGATATAGAGAGGCTTTAATGTTAATAACATCCCTAATTTTAGTGAAATTGTAATGTAATTTACACCATCTTGTTGCGAAATTGCTTCTTCTTCATCTATACGAGTAATGTCAAAAACACCATTCTTTTTATAGGTTTTCGTCAAGATTTCATACAATTGTTTTTTTGCTCGATATTCAGCTTCTAAATCCACAATTTCTTGCTGTGTAGCTTCAAGAATATTTATAGTTTCTGTTTGTAATACTACTATAGCTTCTAGAGAGTTTACTTTTAGTAAAGAATCAACAAGTTCAGTAGTAATTTTAAGTATAAAATCATTTAGTTTGGAAGCAGCAATGCTATTATAGGCTTTTACACGATTATAAGATAATGGTATTAAGTTTTGTAAATACAAACTTTTAATAATCACACTATCTTTCAATACATCTCCAGAATACACTGTTCCATACACAAGTGTATCTATAATTAAAGGCGACTCCCCATGTCTTGCCAATAAATGATTTAACAAATCATTTCTACGTTGCAAATTCACATTATCATCCTCATTAAACATTAACAAACCATACATGTATGAATTGTAGGGATCTTCTTTATATGCTTTCCAATTTTTATGTGCTATTGAAGTTGCTGATTCTGAATTTGTACCGAATTTAAAGATGCTATTATTTCTCAAAAGAGGTTCTACATCTGGAACACTATCATACAAGGCTTGATAAAAGTACGTTGGTGAGAATACTTCAAAAGGAGCTGGATACTTTGGATTTGTCTTTTCTGCAACTGTTTTTGAATTATCATAACTTTCTAAATCCGCAGGATTTCCTGTAATAGCATTCTTAAAAGAAAACAGCTTGTCAATATTGGCCAATTGTGCAAATTGATTGCTCAACATTTGGTCAAATAAACTTAAATATCCTTTTAGTTGCCTAGATTGCGCTACCTGATATGCTGACATACTAGTATTTGTAGCTCCTTCTCCGACAGCATAGGCCTCTGGAAATGTATTTTGAATGGAATAATAGTTGGTAATGTCTCTATATTTTCCTGTTGGAAGTTTTGGTGCTATTTGTACAGAAGCTACTTCATTAATTTGCGAACTCGATTGTTGCATATTTGCCAATTCATCTATTAACGAAAGGTTTAGTAAACTGTTTAATGGTTTTCCTTGTGTACTTATTTGAAAGTTAGATTGATTAGCATTTTGTAAAAACGACTTCGAAAAATTGAATGTCAAGATTTCATCAAGATTACATGTTGCCGAAGTATATGTTTTCTTTTCATGAATAAAAGAAATGCCTGAGATAGACTGCACACCTTTAACTTCTCGAATAAGTTGTGTGATTTCAAAAGCCTGAATTGTATCTTTTTTGGGTTGAATACTGTCTGAAGAAATCCATCCATTTTGTAATGTTGCCCCATTAAAAATTTGATTAGTAGTTTCTCCTAAAACTTTTAATTTATCATAACCTGTTTGTACAACATCTGGAAAAATATAATCTGTAATAGATTGTATTATTTCAGGTAAAATTGTATTTAAATCGTACCCAGATTGCAGTACAAGATTTCCACTAATGGTATACTCTTTTGCTATTAAAGTTTTTGGTTGTAAAAACAATTCACTCACATTTCTACAACTGTTTAACAAGAAAAATGTATCTGTTTCGGGAGAATCGACTACAGATGGATTGTCGTAATTCGGATTCAATAATAAATACACTTCATACACACCACTTACAAAAGGAAATGATAAACAGGTTGGTTTAATAATTACATTTTTTACACTCGGTATTTGATCGATTACATATTTTATATAATCATCTATAGTTATTGGAGATGTTGTTAAAATATTTTGTGGTAAATAAAATTGATTGTCAATTGTTAAGTCCCCATTTTCTTTTGTCAAGATATCTTTTATAGGAAAATTCCCACAGTACCCAAGTTCGGTAAATGCATAGCACAATTGTTCCAAAATTGTAACACCAGGATCACTAGGATTTAAGTTAGTCCATTCGGTGCCACTATGCTTTTGGATATACGCAAAACCTTGTGCTTTGAGCGCCTGAAAATCAAGCTCCAAAGGAAGTTGTGCATCTACTATGTAGTTTTCCTGTGTCATAAATGATACTTAATTTCACTATCTTTTGTTAAGTTATTTAAAGATGGAACTAGTATAACTCCTTCTTCAGAAGTTACTTCTTGTTCACTATCTTGATAAGTAATTTCTCCTGTAGAAAAATCTTTAGTTCCTAATTGAAAGGAAATACTCTTTACTTCTAAAACACTATCGTATGTATTGATAAATGATGCAAGCTGCGCAGTATTTAGTCCTGTATCAATTGTAATTTGCGATTGCGAACTTAAAATCCAAGGTGCTAGAAAAATGTTAATTCCATCGTTAACTTCTTTTTCAACAGTAGTTACATCTTGATTGCTTTTCACCTGAATATCTGCTGTAATTTTCACATATTTAAAATCAAAATTTGCTACTATAATTTTTAAAAAAGGGGAAACGCGTTTAGTAATGTATTTTTGAACTTCTTTTTCGTAACATTCACTTAATAATGGCACAAAAGCATTTGCATCTGTTACTTTAAGCACTCTCTTAATTAAATAAGTAAAAACTTGATTTGTTGTTTTCTTATAAACCGATTTTGAATAATAAACTTCTGGAAATTTAAAGCGTATGGTATTGAAAAAATCTTCTATAGTAACCAATCGATCTTTGGTTTTTAAACGTGTACTTACACGTGAATTCATTTGAAAATTTGTTTCTGCAGCTTTTCCTCCAAACGAAGGAAATGGCTGAACTGTATCTGCAATTTCTGAAATAGCAGTTTGGGGTGCTGTAATTGTATCCGCAGCAATTTGAGGTTTTGTGGTTGAAAAATCATCAGAAGCCACAATGCGTTGTAATGTAAACCCATTGGTTTTTAAAAATGAAGTCTCAGGAAAACAATCAGGATTGTTTGTAGTACCAATTGCAATCCAATAATTATTTCCTAACATCGTATCATGTACCGATGCAATATCATCAGGAATATCAATACTAATAATTCCTGAACAGGTAAAATTATTCGTACCATTTTCAACAGAAGTAATTGTCTTCCATCCATCTGTACTTAAATATGTAAACGTAAGATTTTGAACACCATCCGCTTTATCTGTATATGTTCGTGCCAATTCAAAGTAAAAACTAACCTTAGCAGGTGCAATAACATCCTCCAACTCTAAAAACAATTGTCCTATTGATACAACTGTTGGCACTAATGGTAATGCTGTTAGCGGAGTAATTATTCCATTTTTATCTCTTACAGGAGAACTTCCAATCGTTGTATTTTTGGTAATGAGTTTTTCATCTAACGTAGAATCGTAAAACTTGTAATTTTCAAACGGAGTATTGTAAAAACTTAATAACGGATAATTTTGGTCGTTTTTAGAAAAATCATAACTCACAGAAGCTGTATAATTCCCTTCAAAAGCACTTACCATGGGTGCAAATGGAATATTTGGAGAAGGAACCAAATTTTGGTCATCATCAGAATTTTTTATTTTTGCAGTAATAATTTCTGCATTAAACAATGCTATTGCAGAAACCACTTTGGGGTATAATTCTGTTCCAAAACCATAGGTCGGATCAGTTAATTTCATTTTTAAAAAACCTGTAACCGTTTTATCTGTAAGCTCTAATAAATTCTGTTGAAGAGTTGGATCAACTATGGTAGCATCTAGTTTGATTTCAGAAAAATCAAAAGTTTGTGATGACGGAATCGTTTTTGTATCTGTTGTAGACGAAAAAAATAAATTTCTCTCGGTACTTGAAGAAACATTTTCTGAATTGATGATACTAGTAAAATCTTGCCACAAACCATTTTGTAAAACCTGAAAATCTACTAAAAATGACGTGTTGGAAAAGGGAGTTTGATCTTTTTGTAATACCGATATAATTTGATCTTCATTTTTAAAAAGACTTGTAATTTTTTTATATAGCGTCTTTTTTTCTTGAATATTAGTTGAAAGCGCCTTTTCTTCTGCCTCTCTAATTTCTTCAGAAACTGCTGTTTCAGTATCAATAATTTGTTGCGAAATATTTTTACTAGCAGTATTTACAATGTCTTTATCTACTTTTTTAGCATTTTGAAGATCTGTAATAAGTGTATTTTGAATACTTGTAATCGAAATCAGCATATTACTATTTAGCGATTTAATTTCCGTAATAAGTGCAGTTGCATAGCTTTCGTATTTTTCTAATTTTTCCGTGTGTTTAGCAACTATACTAGTAAGTTCTGTTTGATTCTTTTTAATCAAATCTATAGCAACATCTACATTACTTTTTCGAAGTACTCTTCTAAACAACTTTTCTTCCGACCTAGATACATCTTTATAAAAAGCATCTTGTATACTGGAAATTTTCTTTATAAACGCATGTAATTTATTCACATAAATTACTGAGCCAGTATATGCACCATTTAAATAATTGTTGTACTCATTGTAATAGGTTGCAAAATCAAAATCTGAATCAAACGGATTCCAGGTTAATGTAAAATCGATATTTTGTATAGGTTTACTAAACGCTTCTGCGCTACCTAACATAAAACTTTGATTTACTTTTGGAGTAGCCCCCAACAATTGAAAAGGTTTCTTAGAATTTAATTGTCCAAAATCGTTATACAATTGAAAATTTTGTAACCCGTGAACATCCACAGCTATTGACAACTTTTTTATTTGTGGTGGAGTAGCTAATGTTTTAAACTCAGAAAATAACATTTTAAATAATGGCCACTCACAACTATAACCATCTGGGTTTTTAGTAAATGCTATAATTTCTGGATCTGTTTCTAGTAATTGTATTGTTAATGTTAAATTACAATCTACAGACTTTGACGATTTATGATTTTGCGAAGGAAAATCTATAGTTATTTGATTTGAAGGAATTTTAAACCATTCTTCTGCTGTGCTTAAATAAAAGGTTGTTTGTTGTTTAATAATGGAAGAAAAACTTTTACTTGAAAATGTAAAATTTAGCGTAATTTCTCTTGATGTAGCTTTAGTCAAATAAAACATTGGCGATCCAAAAGCTATTGCCATTGTAGTATTTGTTTGCTCTTGAGGCAATTGTGAACCAAATGTTTTCCATGTTTTAACAACACCTTCTTCATCTTTAGAAACAACATTTACAGGTGGTAATTTTTGCAAATACAATTGAGAACAATTCTTACTAGCAATAGCTTGAGAAAGTGTATAAGCATTAACAATTTTAGCTGGATTTAAAAAAGTTTTATCTATGGTTTCAAATAAAATTGGTTGCTTATTCTCATCTGAACCCGCTGTAAAAATTGTTTTTTTAGGCAATTGAAATGTTGCCGTTTTTTTTGCCAAAGTACTACATGCAAAAACGGTATCTGCAACTACATTTTTTGGTGCTTGTTTTAAAATATCTCTGTAATAAAAATGTAAATGTTTGGTTGACAAAGAATTAAATTGATCTTGGTAAATTTTAAGTAAACTTGTAAAAGTTCTAAGTAAAATTGTATCTGGAAAATGTCCTGGAACATTTTGTATCGTTGTTAACTCTGTGTCAGCATAAGAAATGCACTTGCTGTAAAAAGAAAATACTTTTTTTCCAGTTGTGTATAGAGATTTATACAAATCATCTTGCTTAAGATTTTCTATATAAAAACATTCTTCGGCAGGTAGCTCTTTACATGGAAATGTTGGTAACCCTAATACTGTCCAATACGGCAATTCACCTTTGTTTACGTTCCATATTTTTGGATCAAATTTTTCATATGCATCACTATCTGCATTTCGTATGTTAGGAATATTTGGTGTAATTTTTGGGTTTCTTGAATAAGCAAACAATTGTTTTTGTAAAGTTGTTATCGACCAAAAAATTAAGCCATAAGTATCTTTAACACTATTAATGATATATGTTTTTAAATTGTATGCTAAACTTGATTCTTGCATGTAATGTGTCCACCTTTCTATAGTTTGAAATACAAGATTCAGTTGGTCAAAAAGTTGATTAAAACCATTTGAAATAAAATTGCTACTGGAATTTTGAGCAATTGAATTTTTCAATTGCAAACACGTATTGATAAACAACGAGTATGTTTTCTGAAAATGTGTTTTTGCTATAGAAGCAACTAAAAAAATAGGATCTTTTAATAAAAATGGTGCCCAGTTACCATTAATTGTATTGGTTTGATCATAAAAATTAAACAACGTAGCAAAATCTGCAAGTAATCGTAAATTGTCCGTTTCTGTTCTGCCATCTACCAAACTAGCATTTGGCACTAAAGCTTCCTCTAGTGCTATTATTGCATTATGTTGATTGAATTGGCTCATTACTTATTGTTGTAAATTGGTTCCTTCTTTTATATAAAAAGGGTATACATAATTGTGTCTTGTATTGGTTTGATTGTAGGTATAATTAATAGTAACCTCTACCAAACCATTTTGTAAATCGGTAAAAGCTACTTCTACAGCTTCTACTTTTATTCTTGGTTCATTATTTAAAAGTGCTGTTTTTACAGCTTCTCTAATTTCACCTTGTAATGTCGGACGCATTTCTTTAAAGAAAAATGTTTGTAATCCAGAACCAAATTGTGGTGAAAACGGACGCTCACCAAATGTGGTTTGCATTATTAAATCGATCATTTCATTAATATTCGTTTCATACTTTGTTAGTTTCAGTTGATGATTTTCCGCAGAAAATGTTACAGGAAATGACCAACCTGAACCAAGAAACTCTTTTTGTATGTTACTTGTTTTATCCACCAATTAATACTGTAAAATCTCCTAAAATAATTGTCCCTCCATGTGCGGTAGTATCTCCTACCCTTGCTGCAGGCATTCCTCCAATCATTACTGATGTAGATCCTTTAATAATAGAATCTGGTGGTCCAACACAAGTAAGCATATCTCCAACACGTGCGGCAGGTAATTTGCCAATTAAAACGGTAACCTCTCCAGGACCAAATACTGGCCCACCAACATGCGGAATTGGAGGAATTCCTGGTGTTACCATAGGACATTCATGAAAATCGGTTAATCTTGCTGCTGCTGGCATAGTTTAAATTTTTTGTTAGTTTTCCCTATTTTCAAGTACTTTTTGATACAATTTCTATCAATTTTAATCTAATTGATGAAATATAAAACCTCTCAAAGCACTGCTTTGTTATCTTATTTAAAGCTTCTAAAAAGGTGGTTGAAAGATTCATCATTTTCAAAAGCCTAATTGATATTTACTATAGTTCCTTTTATAGTAGTTTGTGCTCCTCCTTTAAGCGAAGCAGTCATACTTCCTTCTGCAGAATATTCCATATTCGCAGTTTCTTTAATATTCATTCCTTTAATTTGCACATCACCTCCAGAAGATTCTATAGTAACTCCTGTATTTCCTTTTAGTGTTAGGTTCTGCGAGGCTTGTACCGTAATATCCTTATCGCTTTTAATTGTAATTCCACTATCTGACATTACAATACTGTTACTGTTTTGATCTTTGATGGTAATTTGTTTTTCGTCATCACTAAAAATGGCCGTGTTTTTATTTGGCGTTTGTAGCGTTAAGATTTTCTTTTCATCATCAAATTCTATATGTATTCCTGATTTAGAGACAATAGCCTTTGTCGTATTTTTTTCATTCGGATTTAAACCGTCAAATGGTTTGTTTTTGGTGGAGCTATACATACTTCCTAAAATAATAGGAAAGCGAGGGTCTTCATTTAAAAAACCAACCACAACTTCATCTCCAACCTCTGGCATAAAAAATGCGCCTGCACCCGAAGTAGAATAAAAATTTGTCAATCGAGCCCATAATCCTTCACCACTCGGGTCAAACAAAGGAATATCTATTAATACACGATATTGATTGTCTGGATCTTCATACATTTTTTTTACTGTTGCATTAAACAAGCCTTGTGCTCCTGGTAACAATCCAGAAGCTGGTGGTGCCATTACATCAGGTTCTTCGGTAAACCAAATAGGTGATAAACCAACAGATACTTCTGTTGTCCAGTTTCCATTTCCGATTTCGTGGAGCACGTTAGAAATAATGTGATCGCCATTAAAACGATCTCCCAAACCTGCCAATGTAATGTACTTTCCTGGGTCTACTAAATTGCTTCCTTGAAATTTTACATCTCCTTGAATTTTAGAATACGCACTTTTTATTAAAGCCGCTTTTGACCAACTTGTTAAATCGCTAGTTTGAATTGGTGCCGTGGTTTGTAGTTCGTAATTACTTAACCCAACTACGTCAGACAATTTTTTGGATGATAAATTTCCTGGGCCTGCATAACTACTTGAAGCATCTCCCGAAATTGTTTTTTGTTCTGAAAAATCCCAAGTAGTTCCTTTTGCAGAAGCTAATTGTGTTACTGAGTTTAATGAAGCGTTAAACTCTAATAAATTGTTACCATATGCAATTTCTAAAACAGAAGTTGTATCTTCATCTGGAGGAAAAATAGCTACTTTTCCGTTCAATGTTGTAACAATCATTCCGTTCGTTTCTGCTCTAGCTAATAAAAAATCCCAATCAGTTGTATAATATTGTACTTGTTCTGGCCATTCTTTAGTTGTAGCAGTAACATCTGCAGACAAGCCATAGTTTCCAATAATTGAGCTCATAATGTCACTATCTTTTTGTTTTGAATAGGTCAAACTCTTACGCCCCACAATCATCTTTACCGCTTCATCTCTACATTCTACAACTAAAACAGAACCTTCTCCTCCGTGAACTCGAATGCTTTGCTTGGTAATAATTCCTTCAAAAATGACTTCATTTTTAGAATCATATCCTGCTTCAATAGTTATTTTATTTCCTGGAACAAAGGTGCTAGAGGAACTTACTTCAAAGGTTTCATCAGCAGGACTTCCATCGATTACTATTATTTTTGCTACTGAAATTCTGTTGACTCCTTTTTCAACTTCTACAGATTGCACATCCATAGCATCTGGAATATTACTTCCGTTACTTTTAATATTGAAGGTAACCAGACCACCACTTGCAATTGTTGTTGATGCACTCATAATAGCTGTTTTATTTTATAATTGGTGGAAATAATAATTGCTTGCCTCCTTGCAACTGTCTAAATTTATTTAAATCGTTATACTGAGCTACTTGAATATAATAGTATGGTGTATTCCACACTTTGTTAGATAGTTGTGGTAAATTATCTCCTTGTACTACTTCTACAATATGAGAGATATCAGGAGAGTTTTCGTTATCTTCTTTTTTTCGTTTATCTGGAGAAACATATTTTCCGAAACTCAACGATATTTTGGCTCTCAACGGACTTCCATCTGGTTTAAATAATGTGTAGGTTGTATCAAATGACTTTAATACGCTATAAAAAACAAGGTTGCTTCCCCATTGTATTTTTACAAAATTTGGCCTATGGATATCGCCATTATAAGTGTATACAATATCTTCTAAGGTTTTAATTTCCTTATTAAGATCGGTTCTTTTATTATCTACAACTCCAGTACAATCTATAACAATATCAAAGCTAAGGCTGTCGCTAGGTGTATGTTTGTATTTTTGAGATGATGTACTTGTATCTATAGGTTGTTGTTCGTTGTATTCAATACTTCGACTCCATTTCATAGACTCTGGATTAATCATTAGATTGTAAGGATCTCCAGAGATAGCCTGTGTAAAGTTCTCGTCTTTGTATCCTGTTATTTTCATGTATTCTAATGTCATAATCGTAAATTATTCAATAATTAAAACTCTATTATCTGTTGTACTTTTCTCGTTTTTTTGTTTCCGAAATCATACGTTTACATATTTCTAAAACCTCATTTTTTAATTTGGACATATCGTGTGCGTTCCGCTTTGAACCTGAGTTCTCATGAATCGATTTTATTTCTGTTTTTATAACTAACTCTCTAATTTCTATTGGCATACTATAGACTATATATTTTATGCAATTGATTTGATATTGAAATAGTTATATGCCAATTCAATAGTTTCAATTAATATTTCACTTTCTTGCGATTTTAAATCGGAAACAGCATAATTTACCGGATATGCATTGTAAAAAGTCCATTTTATTAATACTTTTCCTGTTTCATCTAACAAATTAACGGACACATCTTGGGTTTGAATCGTATTTGATAATCCTGCATCGATTGTATCGGAACACCATGTGGTTAACTTTGATCCTGTTGGTACAATAGCTCTTTTAAGCACTAAATTTTTACTACTGCTAACATTTGGTAATCGATATTTAAATCGATTTTCACCACCGCCAGCCACTTCTTCAATACTTAATTCTTTACTAATTCCAGAAACTTCTTTAAAAGCTGCATCTTCTCCTTCAAAAGAAAGAGAAAAATAGAATCCAACAGGATACGAGTTTGTATTATCCATTAGAAATAATTAGTTGCTCATGTGCTATTTCTAGGGTATCAATGGCAACTTCATTTCCATCAGATTTTAAATCGGTACTTGTAATTTTTGTTGGCCACGCGTTATTTAATGTCCATTGCATGGTTACTTTTCCGCTTTCATCTAAAAGTTTAATGATTACTGTTCTACGTTTAATTGTGTTCATAGAAATTTCTGCGTGCCAATCCCAAAAGCTATTGTCGTTAACAAACACACCACGTTTCATTGTTACGTTTCCGTATTTTACAATACCAGGCATTTTTTCTGTTGAAAACAATGTGCTGTTACTTTTACGGTATTCTATAATTTGATTTTCTACGTCCATTCCAGAAACTTCCTGAAATGCAACTCCTTTAAGTTCAGTTCCTAAATCTACTTCAAATCGGAACTTTGGCATGGGCCATGTTGAACCTTCTTTACTTCCATCATCTGCCATAATATTATATTTTTAATTGTTAATTTTTGTTTTTAAAATGATATTACTTTTAAACTCTAGATTAGCTAGATGTTGCTTGTTGTTGTTGGAATGTTAACACAATAAATTCAGCGGGACGAACAACAGCTACTTTAATTGTTACATTCATAAATCCGTTTAAAATGTCGTCAGCGGTCATTGTAGAACCTAATCCACAATCTACAGAAAAAGCATCAGCAGCAGTAGCTCCTTGTAGCCCGCCTTCTTTCCAAATAGATGTTAAAAAACTTCCAATCATGGTTTTTACAGCTTCCCAAGTGTTTTTATCATTTGGTGCAAACACATAAGCTTGCGCTGCTAGTTTACACGATTGTTCCAAAAAATTCATGGTTCTTCGAACAGATAAATAACGCCAGTCTTGACTGTTTCCATCTAGTGTTCTTGCTCCCCAAATTAGGATGCCCAATCCGTTGAAAAAACGAATTGCATTGATTGATTTACCTGAAACAGCGTCAACATTTAAACCTGCTTGTTGTGATTCTGATATTTTTATTGGAAGTGATGCTGCTCCAACCATAGACGTATTTGCTGGTGCTTGCCACGGTCCAACTTCATTATCTGTTACTGTAATTACACCAGCCATTCCACCACTTGGTGGTAACATATTAGCATCTGTTAACACATGATTAATAATAGTGCTATACGTTTTGCTGGCTGCAATAAGAGAGTTATTGTACTGACTTACTGTTAAAGGAGTTCCTGAAGGATTTTCAATATTTCCAATAATTGTTTCTACAGTTTGATCTGGATTATCTGCTGGACTTAATAATGGTTGTAGTTGCTTTAAATCACCACCAAAAAGATTTGTATAGTCAATATCTGAAGTTTGCATAATTGTAGTTCCAACAAATGGATAGTATGCAGTTCCATAATTTAGTCCGTTGGCTCCTGTATTATCTCGAAAAGTAGTAATATCATCCATCCACATTACTGGATCGGGATCTCTACCACCAATAACATCTAAAATAGCTACTGAAGTTTGCATTTCTTCTGCCTGTAATAACATAGAGGCCATTAAAGTTCCGTTATTTTCAACAGAAAGCAAGGTGGCTTCTGGACAAATATACATGGTTGGCTCTTGTTCGTTTTTTAACAAAGCTAGTCCGTTTGTAAGATCGTTTAATTGTACATTCGGATTTACAATTTGATCTCCTGGAGTCATTGCTTTTCCTGATTGCGGACCATAGCTTCCAACAGATACAATGTACGCGTCTCCACCTCCGTTTTCGTAAAATAATCGAATACTATTGTACAAATAGTAAATGGTGTTCGGATCAGGAACAATAGAATAATAGGTGCCATCAATAAGCATATAATCGCCTTTTTCTGGCTGACTTTTTTCTGCCACTAAATAATATTGTGGGCTATACTGTTTTGCAGGATCTGCTGGTGCAGCTGGATCTGGCAACATAAAAATTGCCTGAAAATCTGTAAAGGACGAAATTTTGGTTGGCACATTTGTATACGATTTCCCTTCGTATATGGCTTGAGGAGTATAACCAATAAATGCTGGAACGGCTGTTGCCACTGGGACAACTGAATTTCCGAAACCATTTATTTCGTTAATATAAACCCCTGGAGACTTAATGTTTGATAAATTCATAAAACATAATTATTTAATTCTTATTAATTTTTATTAGTATCGATAAGGCATCTTAGATATATACATATATTAATGATGCTATTGAATGATCGTTCTGTATTTGTAAATTTTGTGGGTTAGCAATGGGTAATCCTTTGATGATAATTTCCTTTCGATCTCCACTAATCGTTTTTTTTGTATTGACTAACTCAAATGTGTGAGTTGCTTCATTTTTTAATGGAATTTTGGTAGAATCTGACGAGAACAGTAATGCCTTTTGCCCATTTTGAAGTGTTGTTTCAGTTGGTGTTGTAAACTGAATTTCTTTACTTCCTTGTATGGTTAATTCATCGTACTCTTGGTGAGAATTATTGATGATATAGTAATTCCAAATTGTTTTACGTGCCTGCATTTGTATATGAAACACTATGTTGTTATTCGATTTCTTCAAACGAATGATATCCTTAAACTTTACGGAGATAGTAATTGCTTTTTGATTATTAATATCTTTAACAAAGGTTTCTGATAATTGTATTATATTGTTAGATAACGTTTTCGATTTATCACTTTCATAACTAAGTACTCCTAATTCATTTATAGGAATTTCTGTGAAATTGTAAAAATTTGCATAATCTGTTATTCCTTCAAATTCAAAAGCAGTTGCTCCTGTTACTCTTGTGATGTAATTTAAATAGGTTTCAATAGGTTGAGAACTTGATGTATAGAATTCAAATCCGTCAGGTAATAATTTAAATACAAATCCAAATTTATCTTGTATGATTTTTGTTTTTGAATTCGCTCTGTATTGTAAGCATTCGCAAATGTTTGACATATAATATGTATGCAAAATCATAACTTTAAATAAATGTGTATAGGTTATACTCATAATGTTGCATCTGTATTAATACGTTCAATACTTGTATCAAAACCTTCAACCTCATCAGAAACAATAGGAATTAATCGAATCTTATAAATTAAAGATGGTTGATATTTTGCACCAAGTGCTGTCCAAAGGTTTTGCATTTGCATATAGTTCTCACCTTTTTCTAACTCAAAATCAAGCTGTTGAATATCTTTAGAAATGAGAGAACTTTTATTTGCATCAATCTTATTATTGTTTTGAAAAAATTGAAGAGTTGCACTTAGAAATTTTAACCCTTCTTCATAATTTTCAAAATTTGGTGTTATCAATATAAAAAGGTTGTACCGCTCTGAGTTTGATTTTATAGAAAAACTACCTGTTTGTAATTTACGGTTTGAATAAAATTGTTTATTCGTTTCTTGATCTACATGAATTAAAGAAACAACTATTTTATTAGAATTTTCTATAGGATGATTGCCATCACTATTTACTATTCTATTAATGACTACAATGTCTTCGTTTAAAATAAACTTGTTTTTAAGATATTGATTAAAGATGTTACAAGTAATTTGTAGTGCTTTCGCTATCATAAAAAGTTAGTTAGTTTGGTTTCCCTAAAATTACTCATCATATTACACAAAGCCTTTAATTTTGCATAGACTATTTATAGACATAATCTAAAAAAGGGCATGACCCCGTAGACAAATCGTAGACAAGTTAATTTATGAACCCTTAAAAGTTAGGCAACAAGTAAGCTATTAAATAATTTATTGAAGGAAAGCTTGTAAAAAGTTTTGTAAATTTTCTTCTTTAGAAAGCGTAAGTTTTCTTTTAAGCCTGTATTTATGTGTACGAACACTTTCTTGATTAATTCCTAGTAATTTACAAATGTCTTCATTAGACATATTCATTTTTAAATAGCAACAGTATTTTAAATCTTTACTAGTTAATTTTGGGAATTGGAAGGAAAGTTTTTTTATAAAGCTTGGATTAATATTTTCAAAATATATTTTAAAATCCTCCCAATGATTTTTATTACTCTTAGATATTTTAATGTCACTTAATAGAGAAACAAGTTTTGACCTAGTTGAAATATCAACATCTATACACAGTTGTTTTATTCTTTGCTCTAAATTATGTAATAAAGTCTTTTTTTGATCTAATTCTAATACATAACGAGCTAAAGAAGAATTACGGTTTTTATAAGAAGCACTTATTGATTTTTTAGAATCGACTTCTTTCTTTGTTAAATTATTTGCATTTTGAATAAGTACTAATAAATAATTAATATTAGTTTTTAAAGAATTATTCTTCAAAGCATCTTCATATGATTGAATAAATAAAAGTGACTTTGAAGTGTAATTTAGTTCCGTATTACAAAACTTGTGTTTTAAACAATATAAGTTTAGATTTTCTAATTTAAAGAAAAATTGCAAACTCTTTAAGACAGTTTTCACCTCTCTAAAGTGCAAGATTATTAGGTCTGGCTTAAAGGATTTTACTAGTTCTATAATGTTAGAAACTTTGGTTGCAGTAATGCAGGTGTATTGCTCAAATCCGCTAATATTTTTTATAATAGCGGCTAGAGCATGAGAATTATCACTAGCGACAAGAATGAATTTGTCCTTATTCACAAAACTTAGTAAGAGGGAGTTAGTATAGGTTACTTTACAAAACTAACATTTATTGCTACATAAAAAATAGGTGAAAACACCTTTTTTTTCATAGAAAAAACAATAAATTACTGAAATAAAGCATTTTAAAAACTACTTTCACTCAATAGCATTAAGGTTTCACACTAATAACGGATTAGTTTATTATCACCTAGCAAACAAATTCTTACTTAACTCTTCTAGTTTCTATTCTAGTTATACTTCGTTCTAAAAGTTTTTTTTAATTCAACTTAAGACTAATAGTTTAAACCTGCTTCTTGCTACAAAATAAAAAAAGCTGTCTAAAATAATCTTAGACAGCTTTTTTATACAGTAAAATTTTAGATATTAATTTAATAATTTCCTGTGTTTAGTTTTTTATACATCTTATAATGTGTTCCTATTTGATCTATTTCAAATGATTCTCCTAAAACAGTAAATCCCTTACGTTTATAAAAAGGTACTGCAATTTCTCTAGCATTACACCAAATAATAGCGGCACCTCTATCTTTTAAAATGTGTGTAGCTGTTTCTAAAAGAATTGATCCAAATCCTTTGTCACGCATTTCTTCTTTAGTTGCCATACCTCTAAGTTGGTATTGATCTCCTGCAAAATCTCTAGAATTTGATTTTATTAATGTAACCACACTACATAATTCCTCTTTTAAATAAGCTCCTAAATGAATAGTTTCTTTATCATCATCGCCTTCAAAAGTATCAGGTAAATTAATTTCTTTTCTTAAAACTTCCTTTCTTAATGGACAAGCTTTTTCAGCTTTTATTCTTCTTGTTTCTATCATTTTTAAAAACTATTTTGGCACTTTAAATATACGTCAAAATTGAAATATTTTTTTAAAAAAATCTATCTATTTTTAATTGCAGAATTTAAAAATGGTAGTATATTTGCCACGCTTTACTGCGAGAGTAGCTCAGTTGGTAGAGCGTCAGCCTTCCAAGCTGAATGTCGCCAGTTCGAACCTGGTCTCTCGCTCAATAAAAAAGATGCTTAAATAAGCATCTTTTTTTATTTTCTATCATTTTTACAACCTCTCTTCTAATTATAAAATCCTAAAATATATAATTTAAAAAGGTAAAAAGGGTAAACAAAAAAATCTCCCTAAAATATAGAGAGATTTTTAAATCATAGAATAGTTTAATCTATTATTTATTCTTCATTTCTTTATAGATAGGTCTTAAAGCATCTGCTTTATCCACCATTTCTAAACTATCGTAAATATTTAAAAGATTTTTTACAGTTTCTAAAGAACGTTCTAAACTATCTGCTTTTTCTAAATATGGTAATGCTTCTTTATTTAAGTCTTTCATTTTTTGTTCTAAAGCATCATATTTTTTTGCATTAGATAAATTCTCATTCATTTCATTAATGATAGCAACTCTTTTATTTAAAATTGCAAAACTTAAATTTAAGTAAGCATCTCTATAGTCTGATTTTAATTCTACAGCCTTTTTATAATATTCAATAGCTTCATTATATTTTTCTGCATTACCATTTACTACTCCTAAATTATAAAATAGTGCAGGGTTATTAGGATCTAATTTAACAGCCTCTTTCATCAACTCCTCAAACTTATCCATTCTTTTTAAATCGATATATAATTGCGCTTCAGTCATTACCAAATTAACATCTTCTGGATTTTCTTTTCTAGCTTCTTCTAAGGCTTTTATTGCTTCTTCAGTTTTACCTTGTGTAACTAAAATGTATCCAATATTCTTAATAATATCAGATCTTTTAGAAGGTAAAATTTTCTCAGTAGGATTTTCGTATTGTTGTAATTTTACAAAAGCGTCTCTATCTGTTTCTGATCCGAAAAGGTCGGTTGTACCAGTTTCTTTGTTTACTGCATAATATTGTTTGGTTATTCCAGTATATTTCAAATCCTTAAGTTTTCTGTAATGCTTTAAAGCAGTATCATAATCCTTATCTAAATAAGCACTAATTGCAGAGTTATATAAAAATGCAGTATCTTTTGGGCTTATAGCGTAAACTAAGGCAAATTTTTCAGCAGCTTGTTTATAATCTTTTTTACTATTGTAAGCATCTGTTGCTTCATTTTTAACTTTTGTTACAACTCCCTCAAGCATTGGTCTTGCTAAAGGAGTGTACTTCTTTTTACCTGTTTCCTTTTCAAAAGCAAAAAGCTTTCTGTATGCTTTAGCTGCTTTTTTTATTTCTCCAGTTTTTTCTAAAGACTGTCCTTTTAAAAATAAGTACTTCCCTTTGTACTTAGCATCCATATTACTTTCTGAAGCTTCTAAAGGCTTTAAAGTGGTCAAAACTTCTTCAAAGTTTCCTTTTTTAAAAGCTTTGTCTGCAACTTTTAATTCGTCTTTTTGAGCAAATGCTGCCAACGAAAAAATTGATAAAGCTGCAACTATAATTTGTTTTTTCATTATTTTAAAAATTTTATTTATTCGTTTTCGTTTTCAATATTATCAACATCTGTACCATTGTCTTCATCTTCATGAACAACTTTGGCAACAGCTGCAATACTATCAGAATCTTTAATATTAATTAATTTAACTCCTTGTGTAGCTCTTCCCATAACACGTAGGTCTTCAACAGCCATTCTAATGGTTAAACCAGATTTATTTATAATCATTAAATCGTTAGAATCATCTACATTTTTTATAGCTACTAAATTACCTGTTTTTTCAGAAATACTTAATGTTTTTACACCTTTACCTCCTCTGTTTGTAATTCTATAGTCTTCTAAGCTAGAACGTTTACCGTAACCTTTTTCTGAAACTACTAAAATATTGCTTTCCATATCGTTTACAGCAACCATTCCTATAACTTCGTCATTATCATCTTGTAAGGTTATTCCTCTTACACCCGAAGCAGTTCTTCCCATTGGGCGTGTTTTTGCTTCTTCAAAACGGATGGCTTTACCAGATTTTAATGCCAACATTACTTGGCTGTCTCCTGTAGTTAGTTTTGCTTCTAGTAGTTCGTCTCCTTCTTTAATAGTAATTGCATTAATACCATTTGTTCTTGGTCGAGAATACTGTTCTAAAGAAGTCTTTTTAACTTGACCTTTTTTAGTTGCCATGATTACATAATGATTATTTATATAATCTTGATCTTTTAAGTCTGCAGTTACTAAAAAGGCTTTTACCTTATCATCTTGCTCAATATTAATTAAGTTTTGAATGGCTCTACCTTTAGTGTTTTTACCTCCCTCTGGTATTTCATAAACTCGCATCCAAAATACTTTCCCTTTTTGTGTAAAGAACAGCATATATTGATGATTTGTCCCTACAAATAAATGTTCTAAGAAATCTTCATTTCTAGTTGTTGCTCCTTTCTGACCTCTTCCTCCTCTATTCTGAACTTTATATTCATCTAGATTTGTTCGTTTTAAATAACCTGCATTAGAAATAGTTACCACAACTTTGGTGTCTGGAATCATATCTTCGATACGCATATCTCCTCCAGCATATTCTATTGAAGAACGTCTTTCATCACCATATTTTTCTTTAATATGAAGTAACTCATCTTTAATGATTTGATAACGTCTTGGCTCATTAGCCAAAATGTCTTTTAAATCAGCAATGGTTATCATAATTTCGTCGTACTCAGCGCGTAATTTGTCTTGTTCTAGTCCAGTTAATTGACGTAAACGCATTTCTACAATCGCTTTCGCCTGAATTTCAGTCAGCTCAAAACGTTCGATTAACTTTTCTCTAGCTTCATCTGCATTTTTAGAACCTCTAATTAAAGCAATTACTTCATCTATATTATCTGAAGCTATAATTAACCCTTCTAAAATATGTGCTCTAGCTTCTGCTTTCTTTAATTCAAATTCTGTTCTACGAACAACAACTTCATGTCTGTGTTCTACAAAATAATGAATCAACTGCTTTAAATTCAACTGCTCTGGTTTTCCTTTTACTAGAGCAATATTATTTACACTAAACGAAGTTTGAAGTTGTGTGTATTTGAATAATTTATTTAAAACGATATTTGGGATTGCATCTCTTTTTAAAACATAAACGATACGCATTCCTTTTCTATCAGATTCATCACGTATATTAGAAATACCTTCTAGTTTTTTCTCGTTAACTAAATCTGCAGTTTTTTTAATCATTTCTGCTTTGTTAACTTGATACGGAATTTCAGTTACAACAATACACTCTCTTCCTTTTACTTCTTCAATATTTGCCTTTGCACGCATTACAACACGCCCGCGGCCAGTATGAAAAGCATCTCTTACACCATCGTAACCATAAATAATTCCTCCTGTTGGAAAATCTGGAGCGGTAACATGCTGCATCAATTCATCAATCTCAATATCTCTATTGTCAATATATGCAACTGTACCATTAATAACTTCAGTTAAGTTATGAGGTGCCATATTGGTTGCCATACCAACTGCAATACCAGAAGCACCATTTACCAATAAATTGGGTATACGAGTTGGTAATACGGTAGGTTCTTTTAGCGTATCGTCAAAATTTAACGAATGATCTACGGTATCTTTTTCAATATCAGACAACATTTCTTCAGAAATCTTCTGCATTCTAACCTCAGTATAACGCATTGCTGCTGGAGAATCTCCATCTACTGAACCAAAATTTCCTTGACCATCTACCATCATATAACGTACACTCCAATCTTGAGCCATACGAACCATAGAGTCGTAAACAGAAGTATCTCCGTGAGGGTGATATTTACCTAAAACCTCACCAACAATTCTTGCCGACTTTTTATACGCACCTGTAGCTTTAATTCCCAATTCATGCATACCGTATAACACACGTCTATGCACAGGTTTTAAACCATCTCTAACATCTGGTAATGCTCTTGAAACAATTACAGACATCGAATAATCGATGTAAGCAGCTTTCATCTGCTCTTCTATGTTAATAGGAATTAACTTTTCTCCATCTGCCATAAATAATACTATTATTTAGTTAATTGTAATTTTTAAAACAAGGCAAGATACCATTTCTTCAAATTTTAACAAACAAATTCTCATTTTCAATGCATAGAGTTATCAACATTATTTTAATAATTTTAACCTGCTTTTATTGCCTATAATGAGTTTTCTTTTGTAATTTTAAAGCTTAGTCAAACTGTCAGTTAAAAACTATGGCATTTTATTTGTAATGTTTTTGCAGATTAGAGAACTAAATTTACATCAATATAGACAGAAAGAAATATGGACGATAATTTTTCACCAAAAGTAAGAGATGTAATCACTTTCAGTAAAGAAGAGGCTTTACGTTTAGGGCACGAGTTTATTGGAACAGAACATCTTTTATTAGGATTAATTCGAAAAGGAGAAGGAAAGGCAATAGAAATTTTAACAACTTTTGATGTTGATTTGACTTTGCTAAGAAAAAAGTTAGAACAATTAAATCCGTCGAATCCTGCATTTACATTAGGAACAGATAAACCAAGTTTGCGTTTAACAAGGCAAGCCGAAAAAGCTTTAAAAACAACATTTTTAGAAGCAAAATTGTATCAAAGTGAATCTATTGATACTGCGCATTTATTATTGTGTATTTTACGAAATGAGAATGACCCAACTACAAAGTTGATTCATAAATATAACGTAAATTATGATGAAGCGAAATCTTTATATAAACAGTTACACGTAGAAGATACAGACGATGACGATCTACCAATAAATCCTATTGCTGAAACTTCTTCTGATGATGGAGGCGCTGAAAAGTCAAATCCATTTGAACAACCTAAACAAGGTAAGAATGTGAAAAAATCTAAAACTCCGGTTTTAGATAATTTCGGTAGAGATTTAACACTTTTAGCAGAAACAGGAAAGTTAGATCCGGTTGTAGGAAGACAAAAGGAAATTGAACGTGTTTCTCAAATATTAAGTAGAAGAAAAAAGAACAATCCAATGTTAATTGGAGAACCTGGTGTTGGTAAATCTGCTATTGCCGAAGGTTTGGCTTTGCGAATTGTAGACAGAAAAGTGTCTAGAATTTTATTTGACAAACGTATTGTATCTTTAGATTTAGCTAGCTTGGTTGCAGGCACAAAATATAGAGGTCAGTTTGAAGAACGTATGAAAGCGTTAATGAATGAATTAGAAAAGAATGATGATATTATTCTTTTTATTGATGAAATTC
>CAYPHE010000005.1:0-33189 GCA_964410075.1 uncultured Polaribacter sp. | reverse complement strand
GAAAATCTTCGTAGATTTTATATTCGGTTTTATTATTTTTACCCTAAACCAACTCAATAAAACAGATATAAAACTATTGTATTAAAGCTGAAGCCAGAGTTAACATCAATCAAACTAAATAAAATGACAATTAAAAATAGTAAACTTACAGATGTACCCAAAATATTTGATTTATATAGGATAGCAACCAATTATATGAAATCAAAGAATCAAGTTTATTGGCCTGAATTTCAAAAAGAATTAATAACAAATGAAATAGAAGAGAATAGACAATGGAAATTATTAATTAATGAAAAAATTGCTTGTATCTGGGCAACTACTATGAATGATGAATTAATTTGGGGGAATAAAAAAGAACCTTCATTATACATTCATAGAATTGCAACTAGCCCTGAATTTAGAGGCCAAAATTTGGTTAAAAAAATAATTGATTGGGCGATTGAATTTGGGAAAAGTAAAGATTTAGAATACATCCGAATGGATACAGTTGGTTTGAATGAAGGTTTGATAACTCATTATAAAAAGCTCGGATTTGATTTTTTAGGTACAAAACGACTTGAAAAAACAAATGGATTGCCAGAACATTATAAAAACGGAGAAGTATGTTACTTTCAAAAATCAATAATATGAATTACGTAATGTAGGATGACAGCATTAAAAAAGCTAGCATGAATCGAGAAGTAAAATTAACAAGCCTAACATAATTTTGTGCTTGAAAAAATAATGTATAAAAAGAAAGTAATAAAATACAAATTCTTTACTAAGTATATATAAAGCCATTGTTAGCAACTCTCAAATAAAATATACGAAAAAAGACATCTATAATATTTGTTTTCTTATTAATAATTTTCACAGAAAGTTATTGTCAAGAAATAGAAAAATTAAGACAGAAAATAGATGGTATTATAAATACTAAAAATGCAATTGTTGGAGTGGCAATAATGGTGTTAAAACTAGTGATACGCTAAGTACCAACGATAAAAAACACTTTCTAGATAATAATATTATAACAATTGAATAGGACATCAATTATTAATTGAATTTTATCTAAAAGTTATATTTCTAAGTTAGACAAAACTTTAATTTATTTTAAAATGTATAAATTGTGACGTTAATCACAGCAATTAAAGTTTAAATTTAATAGTATTACAGTAAACCAAAAACGAGAAGGAATTGTATTCACAAAATGAAATCATACTTCGAAAAACATTAGACAAATTTAATGTCTTAAGCGATATTGAGTTTTCAGATTTTTTAAATATTTGTGAGTACAAGGAGTTTGCTAAAAAACAGTATCTCTTAAAAGCTGGTAATTATAATCATGGAATTTACTTTTTAATTTCTGGGGCGGTTGGACTTTTTGAGGTGATTGATGGGAGAGAAATGTATCAAAATTTCTTTTTGGCAAGGGAATTTGCCAATGAACTAAAAAGCCTTACTACACAAATACCTTCTACTAAAAATCTTATTGCGTTAGATGATACTAAATTATTTTATCTAAGTAGAAAAAAACTCCTTGAACTTTACGAAAAGTCTGTTTCATTTGAACGTTTAGGACGTAAACTTTTAGAACATTTATTAAATAGTCAAAATGAAATATCATATGTTTTACAATCTTTAAAGCCAGAACAACGATATGCATATTTAGAGAACAAAAGACCCAGTCTTTTAAAGAACATACCTCTTACTTTGTTAGCATCTTATTTAGGTTTGGCAAGAGAAACATTAAGCCGAATAAGAGCAAAAAGATAATTTTTAAACGATTGTGATTTTGGTCACAAATTTTCTTCTTATCTAAGGATAATTTTGGGTTATAATTTAAACTCAAAAAACATGAAAACATTATCAATGGCATTTCTTATAATGATTTGCTTTAGCTCAACAAATTGTATATCCCAAACAAAAAACAATTCAAAGAAAATGGAAAAAGAGATAAAAAGTGTAATAGAAACTTTTGTAAAAGCTGGCGAAAAGCGCAATGTGGCAATGTATAACGATATTCTACATGAAAATTTTCGAGTAATTGCCAATAAATATCCAACTCCAGATAAAATTTCTATAATTCCGGTAGAAGTTTATAAGGGATTAATAACCAAAGAAGTTATTGGAGGAACAAAATACAAGGTAGTTTTTAAAAGTATTAACATTGCAGAACATTCTGCTACAGTTACAACGGAACTGAAAGCAGAAAAAGGAGGACAGTTAGTTACATTTCTTTTAGTTCAAAACACAGAAAAGAAATGGAAGATTATTACAGATATGGCTACTCAAACGAAATAATTAAAACGTTGAATAGTAGAATAGAGTAGTAGAAAGGAGGTTATAAATAATTAATTAGATACTTTCAATAAAAAATCCAAAGCAAAAAGCTTTGGATTTTTCTTTAACTAACTAAAACTATAAAATTAACGACTTCTTCTTTCTGTACTAGTACTTCTTCTTGTATTGTTTCTATTTCCGTTATTACTTCTTGTAACTACAGTTTTTCTTTTTGTAACAACAGTATTTCTATTGTTTTTTCTAACAGTATTATTTCTGTTAATTTTATTCCCTTTATTGGTTCGATTTTTTAAAATGTTATTATTTCTGGCATTGTTAGCTACACTTCGTCTAACTACATTATTTGCTTTGTTTCTGTAATAAATATAGTTTCTATCTCTTCTAAATTGAGTATAATTTCTTCTAAAGTCTCTTCTATTAAAGAAAATATCGTTATAACTATAAATTCTACCTAGGTTTACGTTTATGTTGAAGTTATTTCTAACATTTCCAAAAAATATTGGATTACCAAATTGATTGTAGCTAATGTTCATATGTCCAACATTTACAATTCTTCCTCTGTTGTATCTAATAATTACATCTCCAATTCTAGTTACGTTATTCCATCTATTATAACGGATAGGAATATTGTTTATAAAATTAATTCTTCCTCTAAAGTCTCTATCTATAAAAACTTGTTGTCTAAAATTTCTTCCATTTCTATTGATAAATACATCGGTATCAAAATTGAATTCTCCGTTTGTATAAACTGTAAAAGCAACACCGTTTTCTACAAAATTAATTGTTCGGTTTCTATTAAAATTTTCTATTGTACTTGTATTTACAGCAGTTGTACTAATTGTTGTTACAAATAATCCTATTAAAAATAAAATACCTTTTTTCATAATATATGGTTTTACGGTTTTGCCTACTCTTTTGCTTTTCGGCTTTCTCAGTTGTGATATAATTTTCAAATAGTGTGCCAAAAAAAATATGAGATTATAATTATTCGTAAAATTAATTGCATTTTTAGTAATTAAAGTTTTGAAAATCAGTTGATTTTTAAAATTTATCATTAACATTTATTTTTTCATTGAAAAAATGTAAATTGAACGAAATTTTAGCGACGAAAATCCAGAAATAACTAAACTTTATATGATTATAGCCATTGAAAAAAATTTGCAGAGAGGTATTCAATTATTAAATTCTCTTTCTGATGATGAGTATTCAGATTGTTCTGTAGCCCCTTATTATTCTAGTATAGGTAACCACATAAGACACGTTTTAGATGTGTTTGCTTGTGTTTTTGATGGGTTAGAAAAAGGTAAAGTAGATTTTTGTAAACGAGAAAAAGATGTTTTGGCAGAAACCAAACGAAATGTAGGTTTGCGTTATTTTGAAACTACTATTGAGCAATTACATAACTTAAAAGAAAATAGCTTTCATAAAAAAATAACAATTTATGATGATTTGGGCTGTGGTAAAACTGCTGCAGAATATACTCTTGGTAGTGCTTTAATGCAAGCTCAAAGTCACGCTATTCATCATTTTGCTACGATTGGTTATATTATCAATCAACTAAATATTTCACTTCCAGTTAAAGATTTTGGTTATAACCCAACTTCAGAAATAAAAGCGAGTTAATTTTTACAAATAGTTGGTGTTTTTAAAAAAATAAGTTACTGCATTTTGTTTTACAAAAGCTTCCATACAGTTTGTAGGGTGTAAGAATTCGTGCTTTTCAGTTAGATTAAAATCAGTGTTTTCTAATTGAAAAGTTCCTGTAAAGTCTATTATTCCATCTGTAGTAAAGCGATTTATTTCAAATTTGTATTCGCTTACTTGTTTAGAAATAATAAACCAAGCACCGCTTCCAATACCACCTAGCCAAGTTCCATTTTTTAAATGAAACAATTTTAGATTAGGTTTTTCTGTTCCAATTAAATTAGGAGGGGTGTTATAGGTTTGTAAAAATGATTCTTTGTATTCTTTTAAAACTGAACGATTTTGATACTCTGTTATTTTCTGTTGATAAACCTCAAAAATTTCGTCTGTTGTATTTCCTTTAATAATATTACCAATTGGGCTAGGTGTAAATAAATTAGAGGTTTTTAATTTTCGAGAGACTTTCTTTTTAGTAGAAGCTGCAATAATAGTATCTGTAACAAAACGTGCGCAGTTAGAACCTTTTGTAAAAGCCCCGTAGGGAATCTCTTTTTGATCAATTAAAGATGTTATATAAGCTATAGCTCTTTCGTAATTGATTTTGTGATTTATTGTAGTTACTAATTTTCCATCTCCATGGGTTTTTTTAGGATGCTTTTCTACCCATAAAATAATTTCTTTAAAATTACTTAGTTTGTTGTTTTTAAACTTTGCTTCAACAGGTACAGCCAACTCAAAATCGGTGTCTTTAGAACGAACTCTACCAAAACCAAAAGAGGTAATATACCTACCAAAATCGTAATATTTGATTTCTGAATTGTTTTTTTTAAGGAGTAATAATGCAGCATGACCCGCTTTAACAGCGTGTTTACCACCAATACCAATTTTAGGCCAAATTTTAGAAGAAAATTCTGTGTAGGCAGGTCTTACAATAGTATCTGGATAAGCTAAAATGATAATAATTCCGTTGGCAACTGGTTTCATTATTTAGAGGAATCAAAAAGGGCGTTGAGTAAAGTGTTAAACGTTTTAAAAGCAAAGTATATAGAAAACAAAATAAGTAATGTTCCTAAAACCAAAATTCCATATCCAAAAAAAGGCTGAATTTCATCTGGTTTTGCAACCGCTTTAAAACCTATATTTAGAATAATTGGAGATAAAATAAAAAGAAATAACAAAAGTGCTAATTGTTTCAGCCCTTTTCCTAGAGTTTTTACATTCGTACTCATGCATTATAATTTTTAATGGCATTTCTTACATTGCCATATTTTTCTAATAGTTCGCTAGCTTTTTTTATGTCGATATTTAATTCTCCAGCTAACATTTTTTGTCCTCTTTCTACCAATTTATTATTAGATAGTTGCATATCTACCATTTTGTTACCTTTTACTTTACCTAATTGAATCATACTGGTTGTAGAAAGCATATTTAGTACCAATTTTTGAGCAGTTCCTGCTTTCATTCTAGAACTGCCAGTTACAAATTCTGAACCCACTACAACTTCAATAGGAAATTGAGCAACTTTAGCCAACGGACTATTTTTATTACAAGTTATGCAACCCGTAGTAATGTTTCTCTTATTACATTCTTCTAAAGCAGCAATTACATAAGGAGTAGTGCCAGAAGCGGCTATACCTACCACAACATCTTTACTCGAAATATTATGTTTTTCTAAATCTTTAAAACCTTGATTTTTACTATCCTCTGCAAATTCAACCGCTTTTCTTATGGCTGTATCTCCACCAGCTATTAAACCGACAACCAATTCATGAGGAACACCAAAAGTAGGTGGACATTCTGATGCATCTACAATTCCTAATCGACCACTTGTACCAGCTCCTATGTAAAATAGTCTTCCTTCAGCTTTTAATTTATTAACAATTTGAATGGTTAATTCTTCTATTTGAGGAATGGCTTTTTCAACAGCAAAAGGAACTGTTTTGTCTTCTGTATTGATATTGCTTAATAACTCGTTAACCGACATGTTTTCTAAATGATTGTATTTAGAATCTTGTTCGGTGGTTTTTGTAAAATTCATAATTCAAAAATAAGTAATCAATTATGAATTATCAATTACGAATTATGGATTTTCAATTAGCAATTAACAATAAGTGATTAATAGTTATAGATTTTAAATTTTAAAACTTTTAATTTGTTGTTACTAGAATTTGGAAGCATTACTTTGTAACTCTATAAACTAATTTTCTATTTCTTCTAAAGTAACAGGTATAATTTCAGTTTCAGAAATATGAAAATAACCTAAAGGGAAATTAGCATCCTCTGTAGCATTTATAACATTACCTAAAAGGGTAGAAGGTATAGTTTCAAAAGGACCACCACCACCTGCAGCGGCTTGATTTGTAAGAATATTAAAGTAGGTAAAATATTTTTTAGAAATCCCAGATAGTTTTATGTCGATAGTACTTGGAAGTTCTAAATCTTCATCATCATAAAATTCTGAAATGGTCAATTCTTCTCCATCTACAAATAAACGGTCTTCAATTAAAGAAAAGCTACTGTCTGAAAAATCGAACAAATAAAAATTATCTTCGTTAACAATATCTACAAAACTTACTTTTAATTCTAATACTTCATCAACAAAAAAAGTTCTACTAGTTTGTTCTATATTGGTAATCGGCGAAGATTTTATTTTAGAAGCTACACTTTTGTAGGTTTCGTTATTATAAATAATAGACAGTTCATAAGTTACATTATCTTCAGGAATAAAATTTGTGTCAGGTAAATAGTTTCCTTCTATATCTACATTCGAATAATTAATTATTGTATTATCAGACAAATTAGTTACAAAAACAGAGGCATTTGTAACACCTTTAATTTCTTCTTCAAAAAAATCTGAGGTTAAAGTTAGTTTTACATTTGTATCTGCAGTTACAGGTGTTTCATTAAAAAAAACTTCAAAAGTAGCATCTACAACAAGTTTTGGTTCTATTGAAGGAACATCTACGTCGATAACTTTTTCACAACTAAAAAGAACCAACACCAATAATATAGGAAGTATAAAAATCTTTTTCATTTTTTTAAAATTTAAAGTTATAGGTTACAGATGGAACAATTCCAAAAATAGAAGTTTGAGTAGCTTCGTTTCTTCTAGTTTCACTATTTTGAGTAAAACTTATTGAAGCCGCGTTTTGTCTATTATAAGCATTATAAATTCCAAAAATCCATTCGCCTTGCCATTTCCTATTCTCATTTTTCTTAGGAGTTAATGTTGCAGAAATGTCCAATCGATGAAAAGTAGGAAGTCTTTCTCCATTTCTACTATCGTTATCAAATAGCGGAACTATCAGTCCATTAGGACCTTCGTATTGTGCAACTGGGTAGTTGGTTGGTTGCCCCGTTTGATAAATAAAATTGGCATTAAAAGTCCATTTTTTATTCAAATCGTAACTAGCATTTATAGAAATATCGTGCGTTTTGTCAAAAGGAGTTGCATACCATTCGCCATTATTAATACCTGGTTCTTCAGCAGTTCTTCCTAAGGTTTGTTGTTCAGATCGAGAAAGCGTATATGCAAACCAACCTTTAAAGTCACCTTTATTCTTTTTAAATAATACCTCTAAACCATAAGCTCTTGCTTGACCGTTTAGAATAACTGTTTCAATTTCGTTATTAGCTATTAAATTGGCACCATTTATATAATCTATTCTATTTTGTATGTCTTTATAGAAGGCTTCAGTTTCTAAAGTATACATTCCATTATCAATAGATTTAAAATAACCCGCAGCAACTTGGTCTAGTAGTTGAGGTTTGATAAATCGTCCACTTGGGGCCCAGATGTCTAATGGAGTAGGAGAGGCAGTATTCGTTATCAAATGTAAATACTGAGTCATTCTATTGTAACTTGCTTTTATAGAATTAGAATCGTTAATTAAATAAGATAAAGAAAAACGTGGTTCTATATTATTAAAAGAAGCAATTACATCACTTCTATCAAAAGTTTCTGTACCAATGGCTTCTGCAGATTCATAAGTTTTAAATTCGGCATCGTAAATAACAGGATCGTTTTCATAAACATTTAGTTCTTCTTGCCCTAAACGAACAAAGTTGCTAAAACGTAAACCGTACTGAAGGGTTAATTTGTTGTTTATTTTATGTTCAGCATCTATATAAGTAGCAAATTCATTAGAATATTTTTGAATTAATTGCTCTTCTTCTATACTAGAATCTGCTCTATTAGGCGCAATTTTACCTGGGTTAAATTGGCTGTAAATATTATTAATTCCGTAGGTAAGTTTTAAATTATTATTTATGTAGTGTTTAAAATCGTATTTCAGGTTATAATTTGTAATTCCAGAATCCCATTCAAACCCCACAAAATCCAAGGTTAAACCATAAAAATAATCTGAGTAGATTAATGATAAGTTAGAAAAAATCTTTTCTGAAAACAGGTGATTCCAACGTAAATTAGCTACTTGGTTACCATAAGTATTCACAAAACTATCGTTTATCCCAAATACGTCTTCTCCAAAATAACCTGAGAGGTACAAACTGTTTTTATCGTTAATTCTGTAATTTATTTTAGTGTTCAGATCGTAAAAATAAGCGGTATTGTCATTGTTAATTAAAGGGAGAAACAAATGCGCATAAGAAGATCTTCCTCCAACTAGAAACGATATTTTTTCTTCTTTTATAGGTCCCTCAATCATTAGTCTACTTGATATTAAACCAATACCACCAGTAGCTTTAAATTCTTTACTGTTTCCTTCTTTTTGATAAATATCTAAGACGGATGATAATCTTCCTCCAAAACGAGCAGGAATTCCTCCTTTATATAATTTTACATCTTTAATCACATCAGGATTAAAAACCGAGAAGAAACCAAATAAATGTGATGAGTTAAATACAATTGCCTCATCTAATAAAATTAAGTTTTGATCTGCAGCACCACCTCTTACATTAAAACCGGAAGCACCTTCACCAGCACTAGTAACACCTGGTAACAAAATGATCGACTTTATAATGTCTGCCTCACCTAAAACAACAGGAATTTGTTTTATGGTTGCAGAGGTAAGTTTATTTACACTCATTTGAGGTGTTTTTACGTTCAACTGCTCTATATTGGCTTCTATAACTATTTCGTCTAAAGATTCTGCTTCTGTTTCTAACTTAAAGTCTTTAGTTTGTTTTTCTAAAATTGAAATTTTTTCAACAATAGTTTTAAAACCTAAATAGCTAATTTGTAATTTTTGGTCACCTTCTGGAAGTGTAATTGAGTAAAAGCCATATTCGTTAGTGGTAGTTCCTATTTCTAGCTCTGGAAAATAAATGGAAACACCTATTAAAGTTTCGTTAGTTTCTGAATCGTAAATTGTACCACTTAAAGTGAATTTTTCTTGAGCAAAAAATGAAAAAGAGAATAGAAAAAAAACAATGAGCAATTTTTTTGAATATTGCATTATGTAGAATAGTTTGTTATGATTTTCTACAAAAATACGACACTCAATGCTAAGAAAAAGTTAAGATTAATCATAAATAATGTCTTCAACTTCAATCTTTTTTTGTTCTTTAAAATCGTATAATGTTAGTTTTCTTAGAGTATAATAATCTATCCAAAATTTTTCTAACGAGTTTAAGTAAGTTAGTACAGATCTATCTTTTTCTTGCAATGCTAAATTTAAGTCTGTAATGGTAATTTTTCCGAGAATAAACCTTTTTTTAGTAATTTCAAATCTTTTTGTAGCAATTTCTTTTGCTTTTTTTGCTGTTTCTAAAAAATTACGTTGATTTTGCCAGTTAAGAGTATGTAATAAAATCTCTTGTTCAAATGCTTCTTTTTGTTGATCTATATTGTTATTTACCAAGTCTAAATCAGCTTGAACTAATTTTCTTCTAGATTTTGATACACCCCAATCTATCAAAGGAATTCCTATTTGAATTGAAACACTTTGTTGCTGATTATAGTTCATAAAAAGATTATTAAAATTATCTCCATCTTGAGATATCCCAAAATTTGCTCTAACACCAAGTTGTAATCTATTATTTCCTTTAACTTCAGCCAAGTTTTGTTCAGCTTCTAATCTTCTTCTTCTAAAAGCAATTACTTCTTTTCTATTGCTTTGAGCTTCCTTTAAAGCTTTTTCTACAGTAACATCAAATAACTCTAAATCATCAGGAATAAAAAGTTCTAAATCTTCCGTAGGTAGTTCTAGAAACCTTGCTAAATTCTGAGCAGACTGTTTTAAAGTAATTTCGTTAGTAACTAAATTGTTTTTTGAATTTAATAAAGCCAATTCTATTTGTAACAAATCGTTTTCTGCTATTTTACCTATTTTAAATCTACCTTTACTTATGGCAAATAAAGTGTCTTGGTTACTTAAATTTTGTGATGAAATTTTATTTTGAATTTGAGCTTTTAAAAGCGCAAAATACCTTCTTGCAGCTTTTAAGGAAATGTCTTCCATAGATTCAATGAAATCTCTTTTGGCTTCTTCGTAAAGTAGGGGTTCAATCTTTTTATCCCATTTAAACTCGTTGTAGAATAAAGAGTTTTGATTATATCTAATAGAAAAAGGAGTTACAAAATAGTTAGTACCATTATTGTTTCCAAAAACATCTATTCTTTCTAAATTAGAAGCTAATGAAAATGTACCTCCTGTTAAAGGTAAATTTTGATTTAAAGATAAAGTACCTTCATAAGAAGATTGGTTAGAGCGAACAAAAATATCCTGACCTTCATCATTAGTTAGTCTATTTACAGAGTTTGAATATCTAGGTAATGTACCGTCAAAACGCAATTGAGGTAAAAAACCAGCTTCATAATTTCTAAAACGCCAATAACTTCTTTGGTTCGTATTTAATAGCCTTTCATAATCTGGAGACTTTTTTTGGGCAATAGTAATTGCTTCTTCAAGCGTAATGCTTTTTTTTTGAGCAAAGGAAAACGCAATTGCAAAAAAGAAAAGTATAAAAAGTGTTTTTTTCATAGTTATTCGTGTCTTATGGCTTCAATAGGACTTTTGTTTGCAGCAGATTTTGCTGGAGCAATCCCAAATATTAGTCCAATAATTGTAGCAACAAAAAAGGATAATAAAATTGAGCTTAATGATAAAATTGTTTCTATACCAGTAGTAATTTCTAAAATTCTAGAAGATAAAATTCCTAGTAAAATCCCTATAATTCCACCACCAATACTTACTAAAACAGATTCTGTTAAAAACTGTAAAATAACGTCTTCTTGAGTTGCTCCGATTGCTCTTATAATTCCGATTTCTTTGGTTCTTTCTAAGACAGATGCTAACATTATATTCATAATTCCTATACCTCCAATTAATAGAGAAATTCCAGCAATAATACTTAGAACAATATTAAAAATCTGTTTGGTTTTTTGTTGTTGTTTTAATAGTTGAATAGGGATAGAGATTTCAAAATCTAACATATTGTTATGCCTTCTTTTTAACATTCTACTCAATAAATCTGCTGTAGCATTTAATTCTGATGAATTATTAACTTGAACAATTAACTTATCTATTTGATGGTAATTGCCTCTAGGGATTTTCTTTTTGGGACCTTGTTGACTTCCCATAATAATAACTCCGCCACCACTAAAATCAATCGGTTTATCACTAATAATTTTTCGATCTTTATAACGAACTAAAAATGTTTTTATAGGAATATATACATCTTGATTTAAATCTCGGATACCTAAATTTTCTTGAGCGTTTTCTGAAATGAATTTTTCTTCAATAACTCCGATAACCTGTAACCAGACATCTTTTACTTTAATTTGTTTTCCAAGAGCACTTTCTCCAGTAAATAATTTTTTTTCAATTTTTTTGCCAATAATACAAACAGGTAAAGAGTTTTCTGCTTGCGCTAGAGAAAAGTTTTTTCCACTTTCTATTTCAATATTTGAAGTAGCAAAAAAATCTGAAGAGACTCCAATTAGCTTAACAGGACTTTGTCTTCCTTTTTTGATAACGTAGGTGTCTAAAATAATTTCAGGGCTTACTGTTTTTACAGAAGGTATATTCTTTTTGATGCTGTTTACATCAAGAATATCTAAGCCTTTAGAAAATCTTTTTGGAGTAAGTTCTCCTCCTTCAGTATCTTCATCTGTATTTTCACTCTCATTTTCGTCAGGAATAGGTGTAATTACAATATTGTTTACGCCAACCAAATCTAACTGAGCTAGTATTTCTTTTTCTGCTCCGTTACCAATAGCAAGCATTGTAATTACAGCAGCAACACCAAAAATAATTCCAAGAGAGGTTAAAAGTGTTCTTATTTTGTTAGCTAAAATAACACGAATAGCTTCACTAAAATTAGATTTAAGTTTTTCAATGTATATTTTGTTAATCATAAATCTAGTTTAGCTATTTGTTCTTTTTCATAGCCTTCAGGTTTATTTAAATACACAATATCTCCTTCGGATAAACCTTCAATAATAATTACAGAATCATTATTAGAATCACCAATAATAACTTGTTTTTTATCAATAGAAAAACCAGATTTTTTATAAACATAGGTAATTGAGTCTTTAGAAAAAATAGATTCTAAAGGAACACTTAACACATTTTTACGTTCAAAAGTTAAAATTTTATTAGATGTTGTCATACCAGGTCTAATATTTTCGTTAGCCCCGTTAAGTTTAATAAGTACTTGAAAAACTTTAATATCAGAACCCCGTTTTTTTTCACCAACATTGGCAACACTAGTAACTATTCCATCTATTTCAATATCAGGAAAGGCATCAAAACCAACTTTTACAGGTAAGTTTTTTTTAATTTTTCTAATGTCTACTTCATTTGCATAGGTTTTAGATTCCATTTTTGTTAAATCTGGTAGACTAGCAATTGTTGGATCCCATGAATTTATAGATGATCCAACTTTTTTCTTGGTTCCATCCCAATTTTTATCGTAAGTAATCATTCCATTTCCATCGGAACGTATTGTAAAAGATTTTAGTAGCTTTAGTAAATCATCTAATTTTTTTCTAATTTTAGAAACTTGTGTGCCTACTTCTACCATTTTGGCATTAGCTTGTCTCTTTTTTATTTTGTAATTCTCAATTTTTTCTTTTAAATCTCTTTTTGTTTTTTCTAATTTTATTTCTAATTTTTTTATAGTTGATGGTGATTCATATATGGATTGTTTTAGTTCTAGGGCAGTTTCCTCGATACTAAAGCGCAAATCTTTTATAGAGTTTCTTTCTTGTTTTAAAGTTAGCGTAGTATCTAGTTGCTCTTGAGTATATTTAGATAATGCAGTTTCTAAATTTAATTCAGCGTCTAATATTTGTTCATTTAAACTACTGGGGTCTAGTCTCCCTACATAATCTCCTTTTTTTACAATAGTTCCTTCAGGAACTAAATCTTGAATTTTAACACTATTAAGTCTAAATTTTCTTAAATTATTGGGGCCTTTAATTTTTTTTAAACTTGTAGATTGCGCCTCTCCAGAAGTAATAACTTCACTTTTAAAATTCCCTTTTTTTACTGAGGTAGTTAAGTATATAGTATCTGTATCATTTGATGATAATAAGAAATAAGATAAAACAATTGCTAAGACTATAGCAATTGAAATTAGCAGTTTTTTTTTCATTTTTCGTTTGGTTGAAATCGAAAAGTAAAAAAAAAGAGCGTCTTAAAAGACGCTCTCCGTGTTAATTATATACTAATTTTATAATGTAGCTAAAATTGAGTTTAACGTTTCGTTTGGTCTCATAGCAGTATCAGCCAATTCGTCTTTAGGTAGGTAGTAACCTCCAATATTAACAGAATTTCCTTGAATTTCGTTTAACTCAGCTATAATTTTAGTTTCATTTTCTGCTAAAGTAGTTGCAACATTTGCAAATGTTTCTTTTAAACTAGCATCTTTATTTTGGTTGGCTAAAGCTTCTGCCCAATAAGTAGCTAAGTAAAAGTGACTTCCTCTATTGTCTAATTCACCAGCTTTTCTAGAAGGCGATTTATCATTATCTAAAAACTTACTAGTAGCTTCATCTAATGTTTCTGCTAAAACCAATGCTTTTGCATTATCATTAGTTGTTCCTAAATGCTCTAAAGAAACTGCTAAGGCTAAAAATTCTCCTAAAGAATCCCAACGTAAGTGGTTTTCTTCTAAAAATTGTTGTACGTGTTTTGGAGCAGAACCACCGGCACCAGTCTCAAATAAACCACCACCATTCATTAATGGAACAATAGATAACATTTTTGCAGAGGTACCTACTTCTAAAATCGGAAATAAATCGGTTAAATAATCACGTAATACGTTACCAGAAACAGAAATAGTATCTTCTCCTTTTGCAATTCTTTCTAAAGTAAATGCAGTAGCTTTTATTGGAGATAAAATTCTAATATCTAAACCAGTAGTATCATGGTTTGGTAAGTAAGTGTTTACTTTTTTAATAATTTCTGCATCATGAGCTCTATTTTCGTCTAACCAAAAAACAGCTGGTGTTGCAGAAGCTCTTGCTCTAGTAACGGCTAACTTAACCCAATCTTGAATAGGTAAATCTTTAGTTTGACACATTCTCCAGATATCACCTTCTTCAACAGTGTGTTCTAGTAAAGTAGCTCCCGAAGCATCTACGACTTGAACTTTACCGTCTGTAGCAATCTCAAAAGTTTTATCATGAGAACCATATTCTTCTGCTTTTTGTGCCATTAAACCAACGTTTGGAACAGTACCCATTGTTGTTGGATCAAAAGCACCATGCTCTTTACAGAAGTCTATTGTAGCGCTGTATATTCCCGCATATGAACTATCTGGAATAACTGCTTTTGTATCTTGTAATTTTCCATCAGAATTCCACATTCTACCAGAAGTTCTAATCATTGCTGGCATAGAAGCATCAATAATTACATCAGATGGTATGTGCAAGTTTGTAATACCTTTATCAGAGTTTACCATTGCTAATGCAGGATTCTCTTTGTAGATAACATCGATATCTGCTAAAATTTCAGCTTTTTTCTCTTCAGAAAGTTCTTCTAGGTTACTTAATACATTTGCAAAACCAACATTAGGATTAACTCCAATTTTCTCAAAAGTTTCTCCGTGTTTTTCAAAAAGATCTTTATAAAAAACTTTTACAGCGTGTCCAAAAATAATTGGGTCAGAAACTTTCATCATTGTTGCTTTCATGTGTAGAGAAAGTAGCACTCCTTGTTCTTTAGCGTCAGCAACTTGTTCTTCTAAGAAAGCAATTAAAGCTTTTTTATTCATTACTGTAGCATCAATAATTTCTCCATCTAATAATGCTACAGATTCTTTTAATATAGTTTCAGAACCATCATTGGCAATATGCTTTATTGCTACATTAGTTGCACTAGCAACAGTTACAGATTTTTCGTTATGAGCAAAATCTCCAGCTTCCATTGTAGCTACATGAGATTTAGATTCTTTAGTCCACGCTCCCATAGAATGTGGGTTTTTACGAGCGTAATTTTTAATAGCTTTTGGAGCTCTTCTGTCAGAGTTTCCTTCACGTAAAACAGGGTTTACAGCAGAACCCTTTACTTTATTATATAAAGCCAATACTTTTTCATCCTCTTCAGTTTTTACTTCTTCAGGATAATCAGGTAAACTGTATCCTAACGCTTGTAATTCTGAAATAGCGGCACTTAATTGAGCAACAGAAGCACTAATATTTGGTAATTTTATAATGTTAGCTTCTGGCTGTTTCGCTAAATTACCTAATACAGCCAAAGCATCTTCTACTTGTTGCTCTTTTGGCAAGTATTCTGAAAAGTTTGCTAAAATTCTTGCAGCTAAAGAAATATCTTTAACTTCTATTTCTACATCGGCAGTTTTAGTAAATGCTTGTACAATTGGTAAAAAAGAACGAGTAGCTAAAGCCGGAGCTTCATCTGTTTTTGTGTATATAATTTTAGCTGTATTGCTCATAAGTAAAAGGGTTTATTTTCTGTTGTGCTTAAACGTTTAACTAAAAAGATCTTTTAGCTAAAAAATGCCAACAAATCTATGAATTAAACATGAAATTTTAAATGCGATTATGTTATTAATTAGCCTGATTTTTTACAGTATTAATAATAAAAAAGCCAATTTTTTAAAAATTTTATTTTTTATGTTTTTTAATAAAAATAAGACATAAAAAAAGCGCTAAATCAATTAGCGCTTTTAATTTTATTTTAAAAAGAATATTATCTTCTTCTTTCTTTAATTCTTGCTTTTTTACCAGTAAGACCTCTAAAGTAGAAAATACGTGCTCTACGAACACTACCTCTTTTGTTTACTTCAATCTTTTGGATAGAAGGTAAATTAACTGGGAAAATTCTTTCTACACCTACAGTACCAGACATTTTTCTGATAGTAAATGTTTCTGAGCTTCCAGCTCCTCTTCTTTGAATTACAACACCTCTAAAAAACTGAGTACGTGTTTTACTTCCTTCTTTAATTTCGTAATACACTGTAATTGTATCACCAGCAGCAAATTCTGCAAATTCTTTTCTTGTTACAAATTCGTCTTGAACAAATTTTACTAAAGATTCCATTTCTTTACGTTTAAAATTTTTTCTAAAGTAACATTCACGGTTCTCGTCAGAGGTTAATTTAGCGAGTGCAAATTTAGTACTAATTTTTAATTAGAAAAATTTTTAAATCATTATTTTTCAGGTTGATAATTAGAACAGTAGTAAACCCAAAACTTTCTTACTTCTTTGTTGTGTAAAGTTATAATTATTGGCGTAAGTTCTTCTACCGTAGTAAAATACTTGTTTAATAAAGGAGGATGACTTCCGTTTTTAGTATTGTCTTTAAAACGTTTATCAGAATCTATAAATAAAGCGCTTTTATTTTTTAATACAGATAAATCATCACCTAAATAATCAAAATGCAAAGCAGGTTTGCCAATAATATTTTGAGCATAAACTTTTTCTTCTAAATAAAAATTTAAACAAGCTGACGTTTTGTAATTATCATCAGAAAAAATAAAATCTATATTGTGTTTTTCTTTTATACTTATAGCTTGCTCGGCTAAATCTTTCCAGCCAATCCAAGTATCATCACTTTTAATAGGAAATACATAAAAGAGAATTTGGATACTTAATAAAACATGAAATACAATTGAAAAGATCAAATGAATCTTTATTTGTTTTTTTGAAACGAAAATTGATGCCAAAATAATTCCAGAAATATAAGAAGGCATTAACCAGTTTAGTTTTACCCAGTAAATTGGAGTTAAAACCATAAAACCAACAAAAGTTGGCATAAAAAAAGCCAACAGGAATAAGGTTTTATTACTTGGGAGTTTAAATTTTGTTATAAATCGTTTACTATACTTAAAGGTAAATATGATAAATGAAAGAAACAAAACAGGGAGTATTAAAACGAGTTGGTGACCTATTGCACCAAAGAAAAATCCTGGATTGAATTTAAATTTTGTTATAGAACTTGTTCGTTCTGAAGATTGAAAGGCAAAAGAAGCAAACTCATTTTGGTAGTTCCAAAACCAAACAGGAAATGTAATTGCAGAAGAAATTAGTAAACAAAGCCATAACCAAGGAGAAATGAGTAGTTTTCGATATTTGTTTGAAAACGACAAAAAAGCAATTAATCCAAATTGGAGTAGAATAGCGGTATACTTGCTGTTAAAAGCCAAACCTATAGCAATTCCTGCAAAAATCCAATATATTTTTTTTTCTAAAAAGATAGCCTTGTATAGAAAAAGCAAGCTTAACGTCCAAAATAATAATAATGGAACATCTGGCGTAGAGTTAAATGATAGAATTGAAATAAATATGGTAGAAGTAAGCAATAAAATTGCTTTTTGTGTTTTTTGTTTAGATAAAAATAGTCCAGCTAGTTTGTAAAAACTGAATATTGTTAACGAAGTAATTGCAAAATCTGTAAATTTTATAACAAACACAGATTGCCCAAATATTTCAGAAAATAATCGTAGGGCATAACCAATCATTCCTGGATGATCAAAATAAGACAAAGACAAATGCTGACCGTATAAATAATAGTAGGCATCTTGTGGCATTAAACCCATAAAAGGTAGTAGCATCAAACGAAATGTTTGAAAAGCTAAAACCCAAGACAAAGCTTTATTATTTTTTACTAGGTAAAGAAAATTATTCATCTAACAAATCGGGTCTTATTTGTTTTGTTCTTTCGTAAGCTTTTTCGCTTCGCCAATCTTCAATTTTAGGAAAATTACCAGATAATAAAATTTCTGGAACTGTATTTCCTTTAAAATCTGCAGGTCTTGTATACACAGGAGGCGATAATAAATCGTCTTGAAAAGAATCAGTTAAAGCAGATTGTTCGTCTCCAATTGCACCAGGTAAAAGGCGAACAACAGCATCAACCAAAACGGCTGCTGCCAATTCTCCACCAGTTAGCACATAATCTCCAATAGAAATTTCTTTAGTAACATAAAGGTCTCTAACTCTTTGGTCTATGCCTTTGTAATGACCTGTTAAAATTAAAATATTTTCTTTTAAAGAAAGTGTGTTGGCTATTGATTGATTTAAAGTTTTTGCGTCTGGTGTCATATAAATAATTTCATCATAAACACGTTCAGACTTTAACTTCTCAATACAATTCGCTATAGGTTCAATCATTAAAACCATTCCTGCTCCTCCTCCAAATTGAGTGTCATCAATCTGTTTGTAATTTCCTAAACCGTAATCACGTAAATCGTGTAAAACGATATTTACTAATCCTTTTTCTTGCACTCTTTTTACAATAGAATGGTTAAAAGGGCTAATTAACAAATTCGGATTTACAGAAATAATATCTATTCGCATTTTGCAAAAGTAGTTTTTTTGCTAATAAAACCATTATTATTTTAAAAGACACTCAATAATAATAAGTTTTAAAACCGTTAAATTTTTTTCTCAACTTAAAAACACTTAATTTTATTTTTTAATATACTTCCATTTATGAAAAAAATTATAATTACTCTTTTACTTTCATTTGCAGTCAATTTTTGTTTTGCACAGTTTCCAGAAACTTTTGATAATGAAATTCCTGATACTTGGGCTACTTTTATTGGTGAAAATGGAGAAGGAGTTGTACAAAATTGGAGACATGATGCGAATGGATATGCAATTAGTTTATTTGAAATTGTTTTTGAAGAATCTGAAGACTGGCTAGTAACACCAAGAGTGCCGATAACAGAGGATAATAAAATACTAACGTTTAGTTTTGCTGATTTAGATAATCAAAATTTTAATTCTAAATTAGAAGTTCGAATATCTACCGAAAGTTCTCAAACAAATCATTCAGATTTTGAAACATTATTATCAATTAGTGAAAAAGCGGAGTCAGATGTTGAGACTGACGAATCAGAAATTTCGTTTTTTGGAGCTACATTAGATTTGTCTGCTTATGTTGGCGAAAATGTTTATGTGGCTTTTGTGCATGTTCAACAAGGTGGAGATACTTTTATTGTAGATGATGTGGATTTTATAGAATTGCTTGATCCTCCTCTAGCGGTAATCAATCCTAGTCCAGCAAATAACGCAGAAAATGTTGTGTTTGAAAGGGAAGATATTGATGAGGATGGAGAAGAAGATGAATTTATTCAGTTTTCATGGGAAATAGATGAAAATGGAGGTAAACCTTCTTCGTTAGTTTTTGCTATCGGTTTATCGCCAGATACTGTTGAGCCCATTATCGGTTTACCAGAAGATGCAACAGGTTTGATTTTTCCAAATTTAAGAAATAATACTACTTTTTATTGGACTGTTATTCCAAGAAATAGTGGGGGTACACCAGAAGGAGGAACACCAATTTGGAGTTTTACAACAGAATCTGATCCACTTTCTACTGATGATTTTAATAAACAGATATTTTCTTATTTTTACAATAATAGCACTCAAGAGTTGAATATAGCTACACAAAACAATCCTTTTCAAAAAATAATTATCTATGATTATTCTGGGAGGCAAGTTTATCAGCAAAACTTAAAAAATACCCAAGAACAAGTTCGTTTGACTAATCTATCTGCTGGAAGTTATATTGTAAAGGTTTTTATGAATAACCAATTTCAAACCTTTAAATTTATAAAGGGTAATTAGTTATATTTCAGTGCCTAAGTGGAATAAGGCATCTCCTTTGTTTACAATTGGAGTTCTGTTAATACAGAAGATGTAGCAATCGTAAGGTGCGTATATTTTCTTTTTAAATTCTCCAAAAGGGTCTTGAATAATACCTAAAAGCGTTTTCTTTTTTACTTTAGTTCCGTTTTTAGCGGTAACGGTAAACATACCAGAATAGGCAGCGCGTAACCATTTGGCTTTTTTTATAAAAACAGGATTTTCTTCTGTAATTTCTTGTGGTTGATCAATCATGTTTAAGTGAACGAGTACATTTTTTGTGCCTCTAACTCCATGATCTACAACCTCTTTGTTCAATTCATTTGTTTTGCCACCTTCAAAAAGTAAAATAGTTTTACCGAGCTTATTCATTGTTTCTCGCAACGACTTTGAAATGTAGCTAGAATGAACTAAAAAAGGAGGGTTGAATACTTTTGCTAACTCTTCATTTTGTTTTTCCGAGCTATTAAATCGTATTTGCGCAATATTGTCTCGTTCTCCACCACCAGTATGAAAATCGATAACATAGTCTACAAAAGGTGCAATTTCTTTAGAAAATTGATGGGCAAATTGACTTGCTAAAGAGCCGCTTAATGTGCCAGGAAAAACACGATTTAAATCTCTTCCATCAGGAAATTCTCTAGTATGCATTAAATAACCAAATATGTTAAATACAGGCAAGCATATAATAGTTCCTATTTTTGGTTTGTTTAGTTTTTGATTGATAATTTCGCGAACAATTCCAACTCCATTAATTTCATCTCCATGAATACCAGCAACTAACAAAACTACAGGGCCTTCATTTACAGAACGCTCAATAATTACAGGAACTTTAATAGTAGTTCTTGTGTGAAGTTTAGCAACTTCTAAGTCTAAAACGGTTCGTTTTCCTACAGGAATTTCATGACCTAATAAAAAGAAAGGTTTATTCGACATGTATTTCTAAATAACGAATGATTGCTTTTGCAATATCTTTTTTAGTAGCACTTTCTATTCCTTCTAAACCAGGAGAAGAGTTTACTTCTAAAACCAAAGGACCTTTAGAAGATTGTAACATGTCTACACCAGCAATTCCTAAACCTAAAGCTTTTGTTGCTTTTAAAGCTGTTTTTTCTTCTTCGTCACTCAATTCAATTATAGTTGCATTTCCTCCTCTATGTAAGTTAGAACGAAATTCGCCCTCTTTTCCTTGGCGTTTCATTGCACCAACTACTTTTCCATCAATAACAAAAGCTCTAATATCTGCACCACCAGCTTCCTTTATAAATTCTTGAGCAATTACTCTAGCACCCAAACCATTAAAAGCTTCTAAAACCGATGTTGCTGCATTTTTAGTCTCTGCTAGAACAACTCCTAGACCTTGTGTGCCTTCCAGTAGTTTTAAAACCATCGGCGCACTACCTACAGATTTTATAACATGGTCTACATCTTTGGTGTAATTGGTAAATACGGTTTTAGGTAATCCTACGCCAGCTCTAGCTAGTATTTGTAAACTACTTAATTTGTCTCTAGAACGTGTTAGTGCTTGAGAGGTAACGGAAGTAAAAACTTTCATCATTTCAAATTGACGAATTACAGCCGTACCATAAAATGTTACAGAAGCCCCAATTCTAGGGATGATAGCATCTACGTTTTCTATGTATTCACCTTTATAATATATTTTTGGTGCTTTTTTTTCGATTTCTATATTGCATTTTAAATGATCTACAACCATAATTTCATGCCCTCTTTTTTCAGCAGCTTCTACCAAACGCTGAGTAGAGTATAACTTAGGGTTTCTAGATAAAATAACAATTCTCATTTTTTTATTTTTTATGTTTTGAAGATAAATTTTTTAAAGAAGTATCAATAATAAATTTATCATTTAAAAATTTTCTTCCTAATAATACAGGAAATTTCATACCTGAACGTTCTGTTAAGGTTAAATCTATTGAAAAAGACTGATTAAATAAAACAATTGTAGTGTTTATTAAAAAGCGCTCTTCAGAAATTCCGTTTGAACTTTTTACCAATTTTGAGGTGTAATTTTTTGTAATAAATTCTTTGTCATTATAAGAAGGATGTGTTCCGTCTAGTAATGTAAATTTTAAACATTCCTCTCCATTAATAACAACTTCAGTAATTTTTGTACAATGTATAGATGAGGTATATGCACCTGAATCTATTTTGATATCAATAGCAAACAGTTTAAACTCAGGAAAATCTGCTTTGTCGTAACGACCGATAGTAATTTTCATGTATAAATAATCAAAAGTAAATGTAGCTAACTTAAAATAGAATTATGCAAATTTTTTTATAAAAATAACAAGAAAATTCTGTTATTCAGCTTTAATCATTCTATCATTTTTAAAAATGTCTTTTTTTAGAATAACAGAAGAAAACCCTGTATTAGAAAGCATTTCTTTGGTTTCATTTCCTAGATACTGATTAATTTCAAAAAATAGTTTGCCTTTTTCGGACAGATGGTTTTTAGCAAGTTCAGCTATTTTTTTATAAAAAATTAACGGATTATTGTCTGATACAAATAGTGCCAAATGAGGCTCGTTATCTAATACATTCTTTTTTATTTCTTTTTTTTCTAGTTCTCTTACATAAGGAGGATTAGAAACGATAATATCAAAGTCTTGAGGCAGTTTTTCCGCTTTTAAGATATTCATTTCACTAAAATTGATGTCAGTATTGTTTAAGATAGCATTTTTTTTAGCCGTTTTTATAGCTTCTTCGGAAACATCTATTGCAAAAACTTTAGAGTAAGGGAGTTCTTTTTTTAATGAAATAGCTATACAGCCAGAACCTGTACCTATATCTAAAATTGTTAACGATTTCTTACTTTCCTTTTTGGAAATACTTTCAATATTCAAACTTTTAACTTCGTTGATAATCCAGGCAACTAATTCTTCTGTTTCAGGTCTTGGTATTAACGTATGTTCATTAACAGAAAAAGGTAAGCCAAAAAACTCAGTCGTACCGAAAATATATTGAATCGGTTCTTCTGCTTGTAATCGATTTATGATGATTTTTAAGGTTGAAATATTTGCTTCATCAATAATGAAATCTGGTTTTAGAACGATGTCTATTCTTTGCAGGTTCAGTTGTTCTTCAATACAAATAGTAAAAAAACTATCTATTTCAGATTTTGGATATTTTCCTAAAAGTTCTTCCGAAAAGAAAAGTTGAAATTCTTTTAAAGTCATATTACAAAAGTGGACTTAAAAAACGACATAATCTTTCTAAAGTTTTATGTGTTTTAGATCGATTTTTAAATTCTTCTAAATTAATTTGATTAGCCAATTTTTTTCGTTTCTCAAACTCTTCTTTTACTTCAAGACTGGCTTCTTTATCGTAAATAATTGCATTTAACTCATAATTATGCTCAAAACTTCTACAATCGAAATTTGTAGAACCAATTGAAACAATTTCGTCATCAATAAAAATAACTTTACTGTGGGCAAAATCATCTCGTAGATAAATTTTCACTCCAGCTTCTATTAAGCTTTCAAAGTAAGAATACATGCTATATGTTGCTATTTTAGAATCTGTTTTTTTGGGTAAAACTAGCGAAACTTCTATACCACTTAGGGCTGCAATTTTAAAAGCCTCTAAAATAGAAAATGTAGGAACAAAGTAAGGATTCATTACACAAATACTTTTTTCAGCAAGGTTTATAAAACTCAAATATTGTTGCATTACAACAGATTGCTCATAATCTGGACCGCTAGAAACAATTTGAACTTTTTTACTTTTTTCTGACGAAAAGGTTTTGCAATATTTTTCTTCTTTAGTTAAATCTTTACCTGTTGCAAAGTAAAAATCTTTTAATAATGAGAAATGTAAATCGGTAACAGAAGCTCCTTTTATTTGAATGTGAGCATCTTGCCAAATCCCTAAATTTTCATCATCTATAATATATTCATCTGTAATATTAACACCTCCAGTAAAACCAATTTTATTATCGATAATGCATATTTTTCTGTGGTTTCTATAATTTAACGTAAATAAAAAAGATCCGTAATGTAATTTGGTTTCTGGATAAATTTTTACTCCAGCATCTTTTAATTTTTGTTTTATTTTTTTTGGAAAATAATAGCTACCAATAGTGTCGTAAAGAATTCTAACTTCAATATTTTGCTTTCTTTTTTTTAAAAGTAAGTCTGTTAATTTATCTAAAATTTCTCCTTTTTCTATAATATAATATTGCAAATGGATAAAATGCTCTGCTTGTTCTATAGCTTTAAAAATAGCTTCGAAAGTTTCTTTTCCGTTTTTTAAGATTTTTATCTCGTTACAATTTCTTACAGAATTTTTTATATTGTTATATACAAGGTTCGAAATTTTTATAGCTTTATTACTTTCTAAAATTTCTGTTGAAAAATTTTTAACATCAGCAGAAGTATCTTTTACAAAACGCTTCCTCTTTTTGGTTTCTTTTAGCTCGAAGTATTTTATTTTTCTTCTATTAATTCCAAAAAGAATAAATGCCAAAACTCCAAAAAGTGGCAGAAAAAACGCAATTAAAATCCAGCTTAATGACTTTGAAGGTTTAACACCGTAATACAATACATTGTAAGCAACCCATGCAAAAAGAAGAAAATGAGTAATAAAAGCAAAATACCAGTACATTATGAGGTGATTTTTTTAGTCATCCAAACATCACAAGAAGAGTGTCCTGTATTTCCCATAGGAGCATCTATGTAACAAAAACCTAATTTCTTATAGAGTTTTTGAGCGTCTTTCATGTAAGGTAATGTTTCTAAATAACAAGTTTTAAAACCAAAAGAAGCTGCTTTTTCTAAACAAATGTCCAGTAGTTTATAGCCAATTCCTTTTCCTCTCGCAATCGGTGAAAAATACATTTTTTGTAGTTCGCAAATTGTATCATTGGCATTTTCTAGTTGACTAATTCCTGCTCCACCAACAATTTTTTTCTGATGTTCTACAACAAAATAAACTGCGTTTGGTTTTTGGTAAGTTTCAAACATCTGTTGAGTTGCCTCATCTTCGTAAGCTGTTCCTGTTTTTGGTGCTCCCATTTCTACAATTACAGATTGAATAACTTTAGCTAATTGCGCATTGTCTTTAGGCTGAATTTCTCTAATAAGAAAATCTGTGGTTGTCATTTTATACTGTATTTTTGCAAAAGCAAGTTACCAATTTTAATAGAGCTGAATGAAAAAAGTCATTTATTTTTTAGTTGCTGTTTTTACACTTTACAGCTGTACCGTAAACCAAGAACCAGAATTTATAAAAATAGCAGATGTAAAAGTTGCAAGTGTTAAAAACGATACAATTCGTGTAAAAGCTTCTGCCTTTTTTAAAAACCCAAATACAGTTAGTGGTAAAATAAGTACAGAAAAAATAAGCGTGTATTTTGAGAACCAAGAAATAGCTCAGGTTTTTGCAGAAAACACAAAAGTACCTGCTAATAAAGAATTTTTTATTCCTTTAGAGGCAGTAATTCCTACTAAAAAATTGTTTCAAAATAATAAAAATGGACTGCTTTCAGGAATTTTAAATGCAGTGTTTAAAAAATCTGTAGTGCTTAATTTTAAAGGGAAGTTAACTTACAGAAAATGGTTGTATAAAAAAGAATTTTTAATAGATTCTTCTCAAGAAATTAAACTGAAAATTTAATGCAAACTAAAGATGAGTTTTACATAAAACGATGTTTGCAAATTGCTAAAAATGGCTTGTTTACTGCAAGACCAAATCCTTCTGTAGGTGCTGTAATTGTTGTTAACGATAAAATTATTGGAGAAGGTTTTACAAGTGCTTATGGCGGTAACCATGCAGAGGTAAATGCAATAAACTCCGTTTTAGATACCTCTGTTTTAAAAGAAGCTACCATATATGTTACTCTAGAACCTTGTTCGCATTTTGGTAAAACACCACCATGTTCAGATTTAATTATTAAACACAATTTAAAAAGAGTTGTTGTTGGTTGTGTAGATAGCAATAGCTTGGTTGCAGGAAAAGGTATTGAACGTTTAAAGAAAGCAAATATATCTGTAACAGTTGGTGTTTTAGAGCAAGAATGTCTAATGCATCATAAACGTTTTTTTACATTTCAAAATAAAAAAAGACCTTATATTATTTTAAAGTGGGCAGAAACACAAGATGGTTTTATAGCTCCTTTAAAAAAAGATACTACTCGCCCAGTATGGATTTCCAATGACTACTCAAAACAATTGGTGCATAAATTTCGGGCAAAAGAGCAAGCTATTTTAGTGGGTACAAATACAGTTTTGGCAGATAATCCTAAACTAAATGTAAGAAGTTGGTTTGGTGAAGACCCTGTTAGAGTTGTTTTAGATAATAATTTACGTATTCCAAAATATGCCAATGTGTTTAATGAAAGTGTAAAAACAATTGTTTTTTATGATGAAGGAAAAGTAGTGGAAGACAAGAAAAATGTTGTTTTTGAAAAGGTTGATTTTACCAAAAATTTGGCACATCAAATTTGTGAGGTATTACAAAAACATAATATTCAATCTTTAATTGTTGAAGGCGGAACGCAAACACTACAAACATTTTTAGATGAAAATTTATGGGATGAAGCTCGTGTTTTTGTGGGAGAAGCTAAATTTTTAGAGGGAGTTAAATCGCCAGTTTTAGAACAAAGTATAAAAAGACAAAGTAATATTAAAAACGACGTTTTAAAAATATATACAAATGATTAAAAATATCATTTTTGATTTTGGCGATATTTTTATCAATTTAGATAAAAAGAAATTTGCTGTTGAGTTGAGTAATTTGGGTATTTCAGAAGAAAATGACAAAGTTAAATTTGTTTTTGATCAGTTTGAAATGGGGTTAATTTCCATCGAGGAATTGACTACTTTTTTTGAAGATAATTTTAAAGTTTCTTCTAAAGATTTTATTAAAGCGTGGAATTGTATTTTATTAGATTTTCCAAAAAAACGTCTGCATTTTCTAAAAGATTTAGTTCAAAGTAAAAAATACAGACTTTTCTTATTGAGTAATACCAATCATTTGCACATTTCTTGGATTCAACAAAACTGGGGAGAAGATTTGTACATGGAGTTTGAAAACTGTTTTGAAAAGTTTTACTTGTCTCAAGAAATTCATTTTAGAAAACCGAATAAAGATATTTACAAGTTTGTACTTAATGAAAATGGTTTAGAGGCAGAAGAAACCCTTTTTGTAGATGATACCAAAATAAATACAGATGCCGCTAAGGAATTAGGTATTCATGTGTGGAATTTAATTCCTGGTGAAGAAGATGTTACAGAGTTGTTTGTTAAAAAATCAGATATATTGTGATTTATTTACTGCTAAGTATACTCTTTTCAACATTACTCTTTGTTATTTTTAAGTATTTTGGTATTTACAAAATCGATGTTTTAAAAGCTATAGTTGTAAACTATATTGTGGCTTGTACTTTAGGTTTCTTATCTTCAGATACAACTGTTTCAATTCTAGAAATTCCAGCAAAACCTTGGTTTTTAGGAGCGTTGTTTTTAGGAGTATTATTTGTGGCTGTTTTTTTTGTAATGGCAATGACAGCTCAAAAAAACGGAGTTTCTGTAACTTCCATTGCAGGAAAAATGTCTGTAGTTATTCCTGTTCTTTTCGGAGTTTTTTTGTATGACGAATCTGTTACTTTTGTAAAAATAACAGGAATTGTAATTGCTTTATTAGCGGTTTATTTATCATCACTCAAAGAGAAAAAAACGAGTGTTGAAAATGCTGGTTTGTTGTTTCCTATATTGTTGTTCTTTGGTTCTGGTACCATAGATACCTTGTTAAAATATGTTGAAGTTAGTTTTGTTAAGGAAAACGAAGTTGCTTTGTTTTCTGGAAGTCTGTTTGGAATTGCAGGTTGCTTTGGTATAGGCATTCTTTTGGTAAAGTTTATTATGAAAAGAACAGCTTTTGGTTTTAAAAATATCCTAGCGGGAATCGTTTTAGGAGTTCCCAATTATTATTCTATCATTTTTCTAATCAAATCATTGCAAACAAAAGGTTTAGAAAGTTCAGTATTGTTCACCATAAATAATGTAGCCATTGTAATTGCATCTGTATTGGTTGGTTTGTTGTTGTTTAAAGAAGAATTCAGTACCAAAAACAAACTAGGTATTGCTTTAGCTATTGTGGGTATTGTTTTAGTTTCACTTTCTTAGAAATATCATGAAAGATACCTATAAAACCATTGCTAAATCTACCGGAGAAACCTTGTACAAGGTAAAAGGGAGTAAGTTTTTTGGTTATGCTTTTCCTGTATTGAATGAAGAGGCGGTTAAAGAATGTTTATTACTTGTAAAAAAACAACATCATTCTGCACGGCATATTTGTTATGCCTATCAATTGGGTGAAGAAGTCATAAGGTTTCGTGCAAACGATGATGGAGAACCAAGTAATACGGCAGGAATGCCAATTTATGGTCAAATTCAGTCTTTTGCTATAACCAATGTTTTGGTAGTTTCTGTTCGATATTTTGGAGGTGTAAAATTAGGAGTTGGTGGGTTGATTGCTGCTTACAGAACTTCTGCACAATTGTCTTTACAAAATGCAACTATTATAGAAAAAACGATTAATGTATTTTTTCGACTTACTTTTAATTATGATTTAATGAATGCCGTTCAGAGAATTATAAAAGAAAAAGGGTTAGATATTATAAAACAAAAGCTAGAACTAAATTGCGAGTATATAATTTCTGTAAGAAAAAAAGAATCCGATGCAATCTTCAAGATATTTAATAGTTTGTATAAGCTAGAAATAAGTGTTTTGTAGATTAAATAGATTTTAAGATTTGTACTGAAAAAAAAATAGAATATTTTTTTTTCAGTAAAGTATTGTAAAAAAAGACGACCTAAATATAGTCAAGAGTATCCGCATGCTACAGGATACTTTAAAAGTAAAATTAAATTAATTTTGAAAAATATTAAATAGTCAAATAATGAAGAAAATAGTAATGAAAAGAACAGGGAGCGTATTTTTTACATTTTTAATGATGTTATTTTTTTCTAGTGTATTAATTACCTCATGTTCTAAAGACGAGATCGCTGTAGAAGAAATAATTGTAGAGGAAGAAATGGAGGAAGAGGAAGTTGTAGAAGAGGTGCAACAAAATTTTAACATCATAGACTTGACCAATGTAGATGCAAACAAGATTGTTTCTGTAAATACGGAAGCTGGTGAAGGAATGTTTTATAATTTTTGGTCTACTAGACCTATGATTAATCAAACCAGATTTAATGCTACGGGTTTTAGAACCTCAATACAAGAAATAAAGCCTTACGTAAAAAGTTACAACTTAGTAAGAATGATGGGAGGTAGATTAGATGATAGAAATACTTTTTACAAAGGTGTGGATGATTCAGGTAAAATTATTACTGATTTTAGTGAATTGATAACTAGTATGAGAAATTTTATGACTACTGGTTTCAAACCAAGAATTGTGTTAGATAATGTTCCTTGGGCAATGAGTTTACCTAGGGTAGAAGATACCTATGGTAATTCTAAGCCACCGAGCGATTATGGTATTTGGAGACAGTATGTAAATGCATATTTACAAGCTTTAGTTGATGAATTTGGCATGTTTCAGGTAAAAACATGGCGTTTTAGAATTGCAACAGAGCCTAATTATACTCCTCATCATTGGAGAGGTACTAAAGAAGAGTTTTTTAAACATTACGATATTACTGTAGATGAAGTTTTAAAAGTTATTCCAGATGCAATTGTAGGTCCAGGTAATTTACTAACGGAAGGTGTAGCTACTTTTACTACAGAAATTATAGACCATTGTGCTAATGGAACAAATTATGCAACTGGAGAAAAAGGAACTAAAATGGATTTCTTTTCGATTTCTTACTACGAAAAATTTGATAAAAAGGAAGTTCGTTTTGAAAATGTTGTAAAACCTTATAGAGATAAATTAAATAGTTATCCACAGTTTGCAAACATTCCTTTTGATGTTCAGGAATTTGGTATACTAAGAGGAGATAACGGTGTTAGAGGTGTAAGTTTAAGTGACGGTACAGAAATGGGGGCTAGTTGGTATGCTACTATTGCAGGCTTGGCTTATCAATATGGTATAACAGAAATTTATGATTGGGGTCAAGAAATAGAAAATAGCAATTTGCCTTCAGGTAGAAGAAATGTTACTGAATTGTTTTTAAAGTTAGAAGGTGGTACCAGATTGTTTCCGTCAGAAAATTTAGGTGGTTTTTCAGGTGTTATTCCTGTGTCTAAAAACGGAAATTTATATATGTTGTTATACAATCATAATACTACTAGAAGTAGTACAGCTTCAAAAACAGTATATCCAAAATTAGAGGGTAATCAAATTTCTAATGGAGATAAATGGAAAATGAACGAATGGACAATAGATAAAGATCATGGTATTTTTATGCACGAATTGTATAAAGATTTAAGGAATGCAGGAGTTGGAGAAAAAACAAATGGACGTATTTTTGGAAATAGACCTTCTGACCGTTTTGAAGATGGATGGACAAATATTTTTACAAGTAATTTAGGAAAGTATACCGAGTTGTCTAAAATTCCTTTAACAATTAAAGATTCATTAGTTCAAAAGAGTGAAGATAAATTAGTATTAAAAGTAGATTTAGCTCCTCACGCAGTTAAATTGATAGAATTAATTCCTCAATAAAAACAGGAAAGTACTATATTTTAAAATCTTAGGAGCTTACTAGTTTGGTAACTTCTAAGATTTTTTTGTTATTGCACATTTAAAATTAGGTCTTATGAGAATTGTAGTATTAGATGGTTATACTTTAAATCCTGGAGATATTTCTTGGAAGGAATTAGAAAATTTGGGAGAAGTTACTGTTTTTGACAGAACAGCATATACTACAGATGTCATATTGCAAAATATAGCAAATGCAGACATTATTTTTACCAATAAAACACCAATAAGTAAAGAAGTGTTAGAAAAAACACCTAATTTAAAATATATAGGTGTTTTAGCTACTGGGTTTAATGTGGTAGATGTAGAAGCTGCCAAAAATAAAAACATAGTGGTTACTAATATTCCAGACTACAGCTCTAGAGCAGTAGCGCAATTTACTATAGCATTATTGTTAGAATTGTGTCACAATATAGGATTACATAATACTTCTGTTAAAAAAGGAGATTGGGTAAAAAGTAACGATTTTAGTTATTGGAATACACCTCTTATAGAATTAGAAGGAAAAACAATTGGTTTGATAGGTTTTGGTAAAATAGGAAAAGCTACAGCAAAGTTAGCGCAAGCTTTTGGCTTAAAAATTTTAGTAAATACAAGAACTGTAGATACTAGTTTAGCAACCGATAATTTAGAATTTGTTTCGCTAGACAACGTGTTGCAAAATTCCGATTTTATTAGCTTGCACTGTCCTTTAACAAAAGAAACGGAAGGCATTATTAATGCAACTACTATTGCTAAAATGAAAAAAAGTGCCATGTTGTTAAACACTTCTAGGGGACCTCTAGTAAATGAACAAGATCTGGCACATGCATTAAACCATAATTTAATAAAAGCAGCTGCTGTAGATGTAGTTTCAGAAGAACCTATGAAGGGTAATAACCCTTTGTTAACAGCTAAAAACTGTATTATAACGCCACACATAGCATGGGCTCCTAAAGAAGCAAGAATGCGTTTAATGCAAATAGCAGTAAATAATTTAAAATCGTTTTTAAATAAACAACCAATTAATGTGGTGAATTAAAAATCCATTTTTTCCAAAAGATAATCAGGACATTTTAAGGGCTTCATAGTTCCTTTTTGTAAAAAAGCCAAAACAGAATTACCAGTACAAATTAATTCTTTGTTTTGATTGGTAATTTCGTAATCAAATTCAATTTTAACCAAAGGTTTTTTTTGTATAAAAGTTGTAATGGTTAGCACGTCATCATATAAAGCAGATTTTATAAAATTACAATGTAATGAAATAACTGGTAGTATTATTCCGTTATTTTCCATAGATTTGTAAGTAACCCCTAAAGAACGAAGTAATTCAGTACGTCCCATTTCAAAGAATTGGGCGTAATTTCCGTGATAAACAACTCCCATTTGATCGGTTTCTGAATAACGAATTCGGGTTGAAGTGGTAAATTTTTTCAAATATTTTTTGTTGAAGTTCGGTTTCATTTTACGTAAAAAAAAGTTAATAATCAATAGTGATTTCATTTTTTTTTACTGTTTTTTATTCACACTTTTGTAAAGCCCAAGAGAAACAGTGTTAAGTTTCAATTTACATTTTACTAACCTTTAATTTACTTTAATAAATAATGCCGTTAACTGCTGAATCTGTGTGGAATGAGTGCCTGTCTTTTATAAAAGACAACATTAAACCACAAGCATACAAAACTTGGTTCGAGCCTATAAAATCAGTAAAACTAGCAGGAGAAGCGTTAACAATACAAGTACCAAGTAAATTTTTTTACGAATGGTTAGAAGAACATTACATCAAATTACTTCGAGTTGCGTTGGTTAGACAGTTGGGTAATGATGCCAAATTGATTTACGATGTAAAAATGGAAAATAATTATAGTAGCAATAGACCGCAAACTGTAAAAATTCCAAGTTCAAATAGAAATCCGCTTAAATCACAAAAAGTTACTGTTCCTTTAGAATCAAACAAAAGAGAATTACGAAACCCGTTTGTAATTCCTGGTTTGCAAAAAGTAAAAATAGAATCTCAATTAAATCCTAATTATAGTTTTGCGAATTTTGTTGAAGGAGATTCTAATAGGTTGGCACGTTCTGCAGGAATGGCAGTAGCTAATAAACCTGGAGGAACTTCATTTAATCCATTATTAATTTATGGAGGTGTTGGTTTAGGTAAAACACATTTAGCACATGCAATAGGTGTAGATATTAAAGATAAATATCCAGATAAAACTGTTTTATACATTTCTTCAGAAAAATTTACGCAACAATTTATTGATTCTATAAAATCGAATACTAGAAACGATTTTATTCATTTTTATCAAATGATTGATGTGTTAATTATTGATGATGTTCAGTTTTTGTCAGGAAAAGCAGGAACACAAGATGTGTTCTTTCATATATTTAATCATTTGCATCAAAATGGTAAGCAAGTAATTTTAACTTCAGATAAAGCACCTGTAGATATGCAGGATATTGAGCAGCGTTTGTTGTCTCGTTTCAAATGGGGGTTATCTGCAGAATTGCAAGCACCAGATTACGAAACAAGAATTTCTATCCTTCAAAATAAACTCTATAGAGATGGTGTAGAAATGCCAGAAGATATTATCG
>CAYPHE010000004.1:0-34036 GCA_964410075.1 uncultured Polaribacter sp. | reverse complement strand
GAGCACTTGGTTTACACCCAAGGGGTCAGGGGTTCGAATCCCTTCGCGCCCACCACTACTAAAAACCTTTCTCTTTTTGAGAAAGGTTTTTTTATTTTTATAAAGTGAATTTCTATTTATACATTTTATATTCTAAAGCACTAGATAAATTTTACGGATCAGTCTCAAAAGTTCTTGTTATGTAAGAATTTATGTTAGTCTTAATAAAAAAAGTCACTATTTTTAAATTCAATTATTTGTCTTATCAATTGAGCGAGACACTAGAGAAGAGACATTTTTTTAACAATTGGTTTTTTATTTATATCCCTTTTTAAAATATGAAGTACAATACTATTATTGAACTAGATTATTAAACAAAAAAAACCTGAGCTATTCGCTCAGGTTCTTATTTCATTTAACTTATCTAGAGGGTAGTATCGATAATGCGGTAAGTAAAATGATTCTAACTAAAAAAAACTCTTTTTCAAATAACTTCATATATTTTAAAAAACATCAATTTAAATTGACCAAAATGAAAATACCAACAAACAGTTCATTATTGTATGGTCAATTTAAATTTTTGATGTCATAAAAAATAATTATATAACTGGGGGACTTAATTAAATGTATTACTTTCTAATACTGTAAATATAAAGGCAAAAAGTGTACATGTCAATCACGGAAAACCATGATTTTTTTCCCTCACGGAAAACCGTAATCGATCTCATGGTTTTCCGTGAGCTTTATTTTTTAATTAACTGAAAATCAAATATTTAAAGTTGTAAAAAAAATCGCATGTTTTTGAATAAAAAAGTATCTTGCAATTCCAAACAAATTATAAAGATGAAGATAATTGTGCCTATGGCAGGAATTGGGTCTCGTTTAAGACCACATACATTAACAGTTCCAAAACCATTAACTGTAATTGCAGGAAAACCAATTGTACAACGTTTAGTCGAAGATATTACAGCTGTTGTCAATCAAAAAATTGAAGAAATTGCATTTATTATAGGTCCAGCAAGTAAAGGATTTCCACAAAACACTAAAAATCAACTAATTGCTATTGCAGAAGATCTAGGAGCAAAAGGCTCTGTTTATGTGCAAGAAGAAGCTTTAGGAACTGCTCATGCTATATATTGTGCCAAAGAATCTTTAAGCGGACCATGTGTTGTTGCTTTTGCAGATACTTTGTTTAAAGCAGATTTTACTTTAGACGCCAATGCAGACGGAGCAATTTGGGTAAAACAAGTAGAAGACCCAAGTGCATTTGGAGTTGTAAAACTACAAGATGGTTTTATTACCGAATTTGTTGAAAAGCCAAAAGACTTTGTTTCTGATTTAGCCATCATTGGTATTTACTATTTTAAAGATGGTAATAAAGTTCGTGAAGAAATTCAATATTTAATTGATAATGATTTAAGAGAAAATAATGAATATCAATTAACTAATGTTTTAGAATCTTTAAAACAACAAGGCGCAAAATTTATTCCTGGTAAAGTTTCTGCTTGGATGGACTGTGGTAAAAAAGATCCGACTGTAGATACGAATAAACAAGTGTTAGGCTTCGAAGAAAAAGCGGGAAATAACTTAGTTGACAAAAGCGTAGTATTAGAAAATGCTGAAATAATTCAACCTTGTTATATTGGAAAAAATGTAACTCTAAAAAACACAACAATAGGCCCTTTTGTTTCTATTGGAGAAAATAGTTTAGTAGAAGATTCTACTATTGAAAACTCTTTAATTCAAACCAACGTAACCATAAACAATGCCAAATTAAAAGGAGCTATGATTGGAAATCATGCAAAATTTAATGGTGAATTTACCTCAGTTAGTATTGGTGATTATACTGAGTTAACCTAATGAATTTGAAAGAAAAGAATAGAGAAAAGAGAAAAAAGAACATGATCAACATGAAAAGTGTTCTTTTTTCTACACTCTTTTATTTGTGTTCTCTTTTCTATTTCCTCTCTTCATCAGTAATTTTTGCGCAAGACAGTATTCCTATTGCAAAAGATGTAACCGAAGAAAAAGATTTAAAATTCCAAGAATTCTTCTTTAAAGCATTAACCGAAAAAGCTATTGGTAATTATCAAAAAGCCATTGAAAATTTAGAAGCTTGTAATCAAATAGCAACAAATAATACAACAGTATTTTTTGAGTTTTCAAAAAACTATTTCTCTCTAAATAAAACTTTTTTAGCCAAAGAATATATTAATAAAGCTTTAGAAAGTGATCCTGAAAATACGTGGATGTTAACACATTTGGTAGCTATTTTAAAAAAAGAAAGAAATTTTTCTAAAGCAATCTCAGTTCAAAAAAAAATTGCAAGTAATAATCCTAAAAAAAGAGACCAACTAGTACAATTGTATATTCAAAATAAAGAATACGATACCGCTCTAGAGCTATTGCAAAATTTAGAAAATGAACAATTATTAACAAGTAAACTGCGTTATTTAAAAACCAATTTAGAAAACAAAAAATTTAATAGTAAAGTAAACAAGGTTAAAAAACCGGAAACAAAAAATAATTTATTTGCTCAATTTGAGGCGAATAAGAAATATGAAACTTTAGAAAAAATACTAAAGAAACACAAAAACAACCCTTCTATTTTACAAAAATACAGCGAAAAAGGAATGGCTTTGTTTCCTGCGCAACCCTTTGTATATTTGATAAATGCTATAACTCTAAACGAACAACAAAATTATAAAAAAGCCATTTTAGTTTTAGAAAACGGAATTGATTTTGTTATCGAAGAAAAAGTAGAAATACAATTTTACAAAGCTTTTATAAAAGCTTACCTAGGCTTAGGTAACACAATTAAAGAAGAAGAATATAAAAAGAAATTGAAAAAGTTAAAAAGTTAGTGATGAAAATCTATAAAATTGTTTTTATTTTCTTGTTGGTTATAGCAGCATCTTGTAACTCTTCTAAAAAATATATAGAAGCTGGCTCTATAAAACCATTATCTGCAAAAAAAATTATTAAAAAGCACGTTAGTGCAAACTTTAGTAAGAAAACAATCGATGCTAAGTTTAAAACAAAGTTTGATGATGGTAAAATAAACCAATCTATTTCTGTAAATTTAAAAATAGTAAAAGATGAAGTTATTTACTTAAAAGGAACAAAATTCATTACTGTTTTTAAAGCGAAAATTACACCTACTTCTGTTGAATACTATTCTCCTTTTGCAAAGAATTATTTTAAAGGTGATTTTACTATGTTAGAAAAAATATTAGGTACTAAAATTAATTTTCAGCAATTACAAAACCTATTTCTAGGGCAATCTATTGATAATTTTGAAGAAAAAAAATACGAAGCTACTGTAGATAAAAATGCATACGTATTGTTTCCAAAAAAACAGGAAACGTTGTTTGACTTTTTTCTTTTTATAAATCCTAAGCACTTTAAATTAAATAAACAATCTTTAGCACAATCAGAAAAAAACCAGCTTTTAGATATTGAATATAATTCGTACCGTTTTATAGAAAACGAATATTTTCCTGAATTGATAAATATTAAAGCACAAAAAGAAAAACAAGCTACAAAAATTAATTTTTCATTAAAGTCGGTAATTTTTGATAGTGAATTTACAATACCTTTTTCTATTCCAAAAAACTATAAAGAAATCGCATTTTAGTGAACAAACTTGTTTTACATATAATTCTTTTACTAACTTTTGTAAGTAGTTTTTCTACTTTTTCTCAGACAAAAGAACAGCTACAGAAACAACGTAAGCAGTTAAAAAAAGAAATGCAACAAATAAATAGTTTACTATTTAACGAACAAAAGAAAGAAAAGAATACGTTAGAAGAATTGAATGATATTAATAAGAAAATTCAAGTTCGTACCCAGCTAATTAATACGATTAACGCAGAATCTAAATTGCTACAAAAAGAGGTTACTAAAAGCGAAAAAGAAATTGATTTACTAACAAAAAAACTAGCCGATTTAAAAGCTAGCTACGCAGACATGATTTACAAATCCTATAAAAGTAAATCACAACAAAGCAGGTTAATGTTTGTGTTGTCTTCAAATAATTTTTTTCAGGCATACAAACGAATCGCCTACATGAAACAATATAGTTCTTTTAGAAAAAAACAAGGGAACCAAATTATAACACAAACTGCGGTGGCCGAAAAACTAAAAGATTCTTTACTGGTTTTAAAACAAGAAAAAGACCAATTAGTGGCGGTAGAAAAAGCACAAAAGAAAGAAGTAGAAGCAGATCTAAAAAACAAGCAGACATTAATTTCAGAAATCAAACAAAAAGAGAATCGTTATAAAAAACAACTACAAAAAAAGATAAAAGAAGAACGAAAAATTACTGCTAAAATAGATAAGATTATTCGTGAAGAAATTGCAAAAGCCAACAAAAAGAAAAACAAAACACCAACCAGAAAAAATGAATTTGTTTTAAGTCCAGAAGCAAAAGCATTGGCTTCTAGATTTGAGCAAAACAAGGGAAAACTGCCATGGCCTGTTAAAGAGGGTTTAATTGTTCGTAGATTTGGCAATCAACCTCACCCTCACTTCCCTGGAATTACCATTAATGGAACAGGTGTGCATTTTGCTACTAGCAAAGAAAGTGTTGCAGAATCTATTTTTAATGGAACTATTTTAAATATTTTAGTAAATGCAGAAGGTTTGAAAAATGTTTTAGTGCAACATGGTAATTACATAACTTCTTACAATAACTTAGAGACACTTTATGTTACTAAAGGCGAAAAAGTAACAACAGGACAAGCAATTGGTAAAATTTTTACTGATAAAGTTTCTGGAAAAACTACTTTAATTTTTGTGCTTTTTAAAAATACAACTCGATTAAACCCTTCTTCTTGGATATTAAAAAGATAAAAGTCTTTACATTTTGTTAATTTTTTTTTACGTTAATTCTTCTATTATTTACGCACAGTAAAACTTTTACACAGGCATATTTTTGCTTTGTTCTAAGAATTAGGATACTATTTATTTAACACAAATAGTTTTTTTTAAAAGAATAAAAAATTAATGATGGAAAATTTAAACAAAAAAAAAGTAGCTATTTTGGCTACAAACGGTTTTGAAGAGAGTGAATTAAAAGAACCTAAAAAAGCCTTAGAAAAAGCTGGTGCAGAAGTACATATTGTTTCACCAGAATCTGGAACTATAAAATCTTGGAAAGATGGAAATTGGTCTACAGAATATACTGTAGATAAAATATTAAGCGAAGCCGTGGAAAGCGATTACAATGGTTTAGTATTACCAGGGGGAGTAATAAATCCAGACACTTTAAGGAGAAACGAAACTGCAATTGATTTTATTAGAAGTTTCTTTAAAAATCATAAACCAGTTGCTGCAATTTGTCATGCGCCTTGGTTGTTAGCTGAAGCTGATGTTTTAGAAGGTAGAGAAATCACTTCTTTCAACTCTATAAAAACAGATATGATAAATGCGGGAGCAAACTGGATAGACAAAGAAGTAGTTGTAGATCAAGGTTTGGTAACTAGTAGAAATCCTAAGGATCTACCAGCTTTTAACAGTAAAATCGTTGAAGAAATTTACGAAGGTAAACACGAAGAACAAACTGTATAAATAATATAGTCTAATCTTATAAAAAAAAGAGGCTGTCTAAAAAGTAACTCCAGCTGTCAAACTGAGCTTGTCGAAGTTTTTTAACTTATTGATTATCAATTATATTTCGACAAGCTCAATATGACTTACTGAATTGTCTTTAACTTTTCAGACAGCCTCTTTTAAATTCAAAAATCGTTTTTATTATTTCTTTACAACTTCGTTAGAAGTTTTTAATTTCAATTTATTCAACACATTTAAAGCTTCAGAAACATATAAGTCTTTAGCTAAATTTTTATGCCAAGCCTTTCTTTTACTTTCTAAAACTGAATCTTTTTCCATTAAAGGAATTTCGTATTTAGGTGAGTTAAATGTCATATTAGAATCATACTCAAAAGCCTTTGTATATCTTTTAGATTCTTTTTCTCTAGTATCATTATCAGCTCTAAATTTTTCATAGTTTAAAGAATAAGAGGTATTATTTTGGTTTTCTTTTAACCATTTTGCATATTCATTTATTAGCATGTACTTTTCGTCATTCGCTATTCTAGATCTACTTTCATTAATTACCTCCCCTAAGTTAGCATAGGTATTTGTTTGATTGTAGTTTGCTTGCGGAACTTTATCCCATTTTAAAGCGCCGTCTAAATCTCTTTCACCAAACTCCATATAACTATATCTACTTGGTATAGCAATGTCAGAGTAGACACCTTCAATTTGAGTAGAACCTCCGTTTATTCTGTAAAATTTTTGAATCGTCATTTTTAAAAACCCTAAATCTTTTTCATATTTAGGATAAAACTGATTGATTGGCAATATATTTTGAACTGTCCCTTTACCATAAGTCTGTTTCCCTCCAATAATTACTGCTCGCTTATAATCTTGCATAGCAGCAGCAAAAATTTCTGAAGCAGAAGCTGAAAGTTCATTTACTAAAACAACTACAGCTCCATCCCATTGCATTTTTGGGTCAATATCATTTTTAACTGTTGGTTCTTCTCCCCTATATTTCACCTGAACAACTGGTCCCTTTTCTATAAATAAACCTGCTATTTCAATAGCTGTTTTTAAAGAACCCCCTCCGTTATTTCTCAAATCTATTATTAAGCCAGTAACACCTTCTTCCTTTAAACGTTCAATTTCCTTTTCCATATCTTTAGCTGAATCTCTGTAATTTTCTTCGCTAAAATCGATATAAAATTTAGGTAAATCTATAACAGCAAAGTTTCTACCTTCTTTTTCAACAATACTAGATTTCACAAAGGTTTCCTCTAATTCTACTACATCTCTAATAATAGAAATTATTTTTTTAGAACCATCTAATTTTTTCTTTACCGTTAAGCGAACTTCAGTTCCTTTTTTTCCTTTGATAAATTTAATAGCATCATCTAAACGCATTCCGACAATATCTAAAGGTTCTTTATCTCCTTGAGCTACTTTTAAAATAATATCTCCAGCTTCTAATTCGCCTTGCATCCAAGCAGGACCTCCCGAAACCAATTCAACAACATGAGTATAAATCCCTTTTTTCTGTAAACGCGCTCCAATACCTTCTAATTTTCCAGACATGTCTTGATCGAAACGCTCTTTAATTCTTGGAGCCATGTATGTTGTGTGTGGATCAAAAGCACTTACAACACTATTTAAAAAAGTAGAGAACCAATCTTCATGTTCTAATTCTTCTATTCTCAAATACAGTTCGTTCATATTTTTTAAAACTTCTGCTCTAGCTTCTTTTTCTAATATTTTAAAAGATTTTTTTTCGAATTCTTCTCCTTTTTCTTCTTTTTCTTCTTGCTGTAAAATTTCATCTTCTATAATACTTAACGTTTGTAATTTCAATTGCTTACGCCAATTATCAATTAGTTGCGTTTCATTTTTAGCAAACGGAACTTTATCGTAATCTATATCTATAGTTTCTTTTTTATTAAAGTTAAAAGGTTCCTTTAAAATAGCAGCATAGAAAGATTTTGCATTTTTTGTTTTTTCAATAAAACGGTCATACACCAAATTATAAAATGACAAGTCATCTTTTAGCAATTGATTATCAATTTCAAACTTATATTTAGAAAATTCTTTTAAATCTTTTTGAGTAAAATAACGTTTGCTAGGGTCTAGACTTTCTATAAAACTAATATATACATGTTCAGAAAAATCGTCTTCTAAATCTTTTTCTACAAAATGACCTCTTGTTAAAATATTTTTTAACACATAAATTAAAACCTTATCCTTTTCTGGATCAGGATCGTTGTAATTATTTGCGGAAATTTGTATTGAAAAAAAGGCTAATAGTACTAAAAGTATATTGTTGAATTTTGTATTCATAAATCTAATGTCGAATATTATATGTAATAATGAATATTGCTAAGTTACTAAAATAGTGCCAAACTTTTAAAAGCTTTGTTAACGATTCCGTAAAGTTTATGATTATTAAATAAATAGTATCGTTTTTAAGCTTTACTTGTTATTCTTTTTAAAAAAATGAGAAAAAAAAATCCATCAAAATAAATTACATTTGTTATTCATATTGAATTTCAAACTTTGAATTTTTAAATTACTTCTATGCAAGACAAACCACTAATTTTGGTAACTAATGATGATGGAATTACTGCTCCTGGAATTAGAGCTTTAATACGAATACTCAACAAAATTGGAGAAGTTGTTGTGGTTGCTCCAGATAGTCCACAAAGTGGAATGGGACATGCAATTACAGTAGACAACGTACTGCATTGCAACCCAATTACTATAGATGATGGACCTCAACTAGAATATACTTGTTCTGGAACGCCTGCAGATTGTGTAAAAATGGCAGTTAGCGAGATTTTAAATCGCAAACCAGATTTATGTGTTTCAGCAATTAATCATGGTTCTAACTCTTCTAATAATGTTATTTATTCTGGTACAATGAGTGCTGCAATAGAAGCAGGTATTGAGGGGATTCCTGCAATTGGTTTTTCTTTATTAGATTTTAAATGGCATGCCGATTTTAGACCGTGTGAAGAATTTGTAAAACGAATTACCTTAAATGCTTTGTTAAATGGAATTCCTGAAGGAGTTGTATTAAACGTTAACATTCCGAATTTAAAAAAGGATGAAATTAAAGGCATAAAAGTTTGTAGACAAGCCAATGGTTATTGGAAAGAAGATTTTGACAAACGAAAAAGTCCTTTCGGTAAAGAATATTACTGGCTTTCTGGTGAGTTTATTAATAAAGATAAAGGACAAGACACCGATGTTTATGCACTAGAAAGTGGTTATGTATCCGTTGTACCTGTTCAGTTTGACATGACCGCTCATCATATGATTCAAAAAATAAACTCTTGGGAATTGTAACAAAAAATATTGCGATTGGTTTTTTTGTAGCTTTATTTGCCACTTTTGGTGGTTTATTTATCTACATAGAATATTTTTCTCAGTACGAATTTTATGAAACACTAGATTTTATTAAAGAAGGTAATTTACTGGGGAAAGTTATTACTCTTGCTGCAATTCCTAATTTATTTGTTTTTTTCGTCTTTATAAAAAAGAGGCAAGATTATAGAGCCAGAGGTGTTTTATTAGCTACCATTTTATTAGCGCTGTTTACGCTTGTTTTAAAGTTTTTCTAATTCAGAAAACCCATGAAATATTATATACTTGTTGGCGAAGCTTCTGGAGATTTACATGCTTCTAACTTAATGAAAGCTTTATATAAAGAAGATACAAATGCAGATATTCGTTTTTGGGGTGGCGACTTAATGCAACAAGTTGGAGGTGAATTGGTAGTGCATTACAAAGAGCGTGCTTTTATGGGTTTTACAGAAGTACTAACCAACCTCTTTAAAATTTTTGGTTTCATTTCTTTTTGTAAAAAAGATATTCAACAATTTAATCCAGATGTAATTATTTTTATTGACAATTCTGGTTTTAACTTACGAATTGCAAAATGGGCAAAGCTAAAAGGTTATACCACAAATTATTACATTTCTCCACAGGTTTGGGCAAGTAGAGCCAAACGTGTTTACGATATTAAAAGAGATGTAGACCAGCTTTTTGTAATTCTTCCTTTTGAAAAAGAATTCTATGCCAAATACAACTATAACGTCAATTTTGTTGGTCACCCTCTAATTGATGCTATTGCGGATAGACCTCAAATAAACCCTAAAAAATTTAGAGAACAGCACAAATTATCTGAAAAGCCTATTATTGCGTTATTACCTGGAAGTAGAAAACAAGAAATCACAAAAATGCTTAGTGTAATGCTTTCTATTGTTGATAATTTTTCTGATTATCAATTTGTAATTGCAGGAGCGCCAAGCCAAGAAGAATCATTTTATAAAAATATTATCGGCAACAGAAAAGTAACCTTAATAGAAAATAAAACTTACGACTTACTAAGTGTTTCTTATGCCGCCTTGGTAACTTCTGGAACCGCTACTTTAGAAACTGCATTGTTAAAAGTACCACAAGTGGTATGCTATAAAGGCAGTGCTATTTCTTATTTTATTGCAAAGAGAATCATAACACTTAAATTTATTTCTTTGGTAAATTTAATAATGGACAAAGAGGTTGTTACAGAATTAATTCAAGATCAACTAAATACGCAAAACTTATCAAGTTCTCTAACTAGAATTTTAGAAGAAACCCATAGAAAACATCTTTTTTTAGCCTACTACGAACTCGAAAAAAAATTAGGAGGCAAAGGTGCTTCTAAAAACGTAGCGAAAGGAATTATTTCTTACTTGAAAAACAAGAACTAAATTGAATATTTTATTTTAAAATAATTTGGTAACTTTCAATCGCTATGAGAAAGTTACTACAATATGTGCCGTTGCATTTTTTGGTATGCTATATTTTAGGGGTTTTACTAAACCACTATTTTTCTATTATCAATATCAACATTGTTACTTTTTTTGTTTCCATTTGTACATTTACAATCGTTTTATTTTTTTTTAAAAACAGAAAGTTCATCACCCTATGTTCTTTACTATTATTTTTTTCAATTGGTGTTTTTAGTAGTTTCATTAATAATGATAAAAATGCTTCAACTTACTTCGAAAAGTACGCTACTAAAAACCAAACAAGTATTCTTCAAATTAAAAAAAAATTAAAGTCTACTGCCTATTACAATAAGTTTGAAGCAACACTTATTCAAGTAAACAATATTAAAACAATAGGTAAAATTTTAGTAAATATTAAAAAAGACAGTCTACAAAAGCAAATACATATTGATGACAAAATCGTTACGAAATCAAGTTTAGTTACCATTCTAAAACCTAAAAATCCGAATCAATTTAGTTATAAAAATTATTTAGCACATCAACAGATATACAAACAAGTTTTTTTAACGGACAATCAGTTTCTAATAAAGAGAGATGACAAATTTTCTTTAGCTAGAATCGTTGAAAACAGCAAAAATGCAATTAAGGGTAGTCTAAATAATTATTCTTTTTCTAAAGATGAATTGAGCATTTTATACGCCTTGTTTTTAGGAGAGAAACAGTTAATTTCTGATGAATTAAAATCAAATTATTCAAAGGCAGGAGTCATTCACATTTTAGCAATTTCTGGTTTACATGTTGGTATTTTAGTAATTATTTTTCTATTTCTTTTAAAACCGATTGAATATTTAAAAAATGGGGTTACTTACAAATTGCTAATCACCATTATACTACTTTGGAATTTTGCCATTTTCACAGGATTATCTGCATCTGTTGTAAGAGCTGTAACCATGTATAGCTTTGTGGCAATTGGTCAGTTGATTAATAGAAAAACACCAATTTATTTTTCTTTGATAACTTCGATGTTAGTACTGCTTTTAATAAAACCTTTGTTTTTGTTCGATGTGGGTTTTCAACTGAGTTATTGTGCCGTTTTTTCTATTGTTTGGATACAACCTACACTCCGTAAATTGTATAAACCTAAATATAAAATAGTAAAATATTTTTGGGATTTAATTACAGTTTCTACAGCTGCTCAATTGGGGGTTTTACCTTTAAGTATTTTCTATTTTAACCAAGTACCTGGTTTGTTTCTAGTTGCCAATTTAGTGGTAATTCCCACTTTATTTTTAGTCCTAATTTTAGGAATTGCAACTATTATTTCTTCGCTTTTCTTTTCGCTTCCAGAACTTTTTATTCGTTTGTTTAGCTGGCTAATTTCTTCACTAAACTCCTTTGTAAGCTGGGTGTCAAATCAAGAGGTCTTTTTACTCAAAAAACTATATATTTCTTCGTTTTTAATGCTATGTATTTATGCAATTATTATTGCTTCAATATTAATTATCAAGAAAAGAACTATTAAACGTTTTGTCTTTTTATCATTTGGAATTATTAGCTTTCAGTTTGTTTTTATTTTAGAAAAACATCAAAAAAATACCACCAGAGAGTTGCTTGTTTTTTACAAACCTAAAACATCAATTGTTGTAAAAAGAAATGGAAACAGATTAGTCTCAAATAAAAATGCTGCTTTTCTTAAAGAAGATTACGCTACCAAATCATACATCGAATCTGAAAAAATAACCAAAATTGATGCTATTGATTTCAAAAATATATTTGCAATTGACAAACAACCTGTTTTACTAATTGACAGTTTGGGCATTTACAATGTTACTGGTTTAGAAAAACCAATTGTTATTTTGCAACATTCACCAAAAATTAACGTACAACGCATGATTAAAACATTACAACCCCAATTAATTATTGCTGATGCTTCTAACTACAAAAATTATGTAAATCAATGGCAAGAAATTGCTAAAAAACAAAAAACTCCTTTTTACAATGTTTTTGAAAAAGGTGCTTTTATGTATAAATTTTAAGGTATATTAGTCTCCATCCTTCCGATGGAAGCGTTAGCGGAATAGAGGAATCTTAGAAAAAACATCTTCTTTTTAAATCTGTTTGTGACTAGGTCTCTCCGTAAAGTCAAGATGGCATCCTTGCTAATTTTTAACTTTTGGAATTTTCTAATCAAACATTACAAATACACTTCCAATACCTCAGCTCCACTAGTTTGTATAGTTACAGCATCAATAGACGCGGGAAGTAAAATGGTTTCTCCTGTTTTTAATATGTAACTCTTTTCATTATAAAAAACTTCTAAACCACCAGAAACACACATGTAAATTACAAAAGAATCTAAAGTAGTATAATCTTTAGTTATCGATTTTGTAATATTTAAGAAATTGGTTTTAAAATAAGGAGAATACACCAATTCATTAGAAACGTTTTCTTCTTTTTTATACTGTGTTTTAAATTCTTTGTAATATGTAAAATCGATGGCATCTAAAGCCAATTCTGTATGCAACTCTCTTTCTTCACCCGTTTTTGCATCCACTCTTTTATAGTCGTAAATTCTATAGGTAATGTTTGAAGTTTGTTGAATTTCTGCTAGTAAAACCCCTCCTCCAATGGCGTGAATTCTTCCTGTTGGAATGTAAAACGTATCTCCTTTTTTAACTTTTTCATGATGCATTACCTCTAAAATAGTATCATCATCTATATGTTTTTGATACGCTTTTTTATCAATTTCTTTTTCAAAACCAACAATTAACTCTGCATCATTATCAGAATCCATAACAAACCACATTTCGTTTTTTCCAAAAGAATTGTGGCGTTCCTTAGCCAACTCATTACTTGGATGAACTTGAATAGAAAGTGGTGTTTTGGCATCTATAAATTTAATCAACAATGGAAAATCTGTTCCAAATTGTTCGTAAACTTTGTTTCCAACAAAATCTCCTTTAAATTCTTTGATTAATTCTTTTAATGTTTTTCCTTTTAAATCGCCATCTAAAACAACCGTTTCATCATTTTCAACATCACTTATTTCCCAAGATTCACCAATACTCTCTTCATCATACTGTTTATTCAATTGGGTTTTTAACTTTTCTCCTCCCCAAATTCTATATTTATATAATGGCTGAAATTGTATTGGATATAAATGCATTGTGTCTATCTTTTAGTTGAATTCCGTTGAATCAAATTAGACTGCAAAATAATGGTTTCTTCTTTAAATTTTTCCTTTTCATCTATATTTTTAAACAACAAGTTTGTAGCTGTTTTACCTAATTGAAAACCTGATTGATCTATAGTTGTTAATGAAGGCTCTATAACACTAGAAACTGGCTCGTTACTAAACCCAACAATAGCAACATCTTCAGGAATTTTAATACTCTTTTCCTTTAAACATTTCATTGCTCCAATAGCGGACAAATCGTTTGCCGCGAAAATACCATCAAATAGTAAATTTTCTTCAATAATCTGGTTTACATTATTATAGCCATCATTTTCCATTAATCGAGAAGAAAGTACATACTCGTTTTTAAATGGTATTTCATGTTTCTCTAACGCTGCTTTATATCCTAAAAATCTATTTTTATAAATAGCCAATTCTTGGGGACCAGAAAAGTGAATGATTTTTTTATGACCTTTTAAAATCAAATGTTCTGTAGCATCAAAACCTCCTTTAAAATCGTCAATTAAAACATTAGATGCTTTTTTCGAATTCAAATGTCTGTCAAAAAAAACATATGGAATTCCGTTGTTTTGTAATACTTTAAAATGATCTTGATTATTCGTTTCCATAGAAACAGAAATTAAGAGCCCATCTACCCTATTTGCCGCTAAGGTTTCAATAATATCTTTTTCTCTTTCTAATTTTTCTAAAGACTGACAAATAATTACATTATAACCTGCCAGATAAGTAGTTTCTTCTATACCTTGTATTACCGATGAAAAAAAATGACGTGAAATTCTAGGCACAACAACACCAATAGTGTTGGTTTTGTTTTTTCGTAAATTAGAAGCTAGCAAATTTCTTTGATAACCTAGTTCTTTTGCCTTTGCTATTATTTTTTCTTTGGTCTGTTGAGTAACTCTTGGACTATTATTTAAAGCCCTAGAAACAGTAGAACTATCAATTGATAATGCTTTTGCAATATCGTGTATGGTAGGTTGATTACTCAAAAACAGATTTTTAGAAAAGATAACAAATATAATAAAATACAATCGATTGTACTTCCGTAAAATTTATTATATTTACGTCCGTTTTCAACTATTCTCAAAAAATACAAATATAAACATGAACGAAAATTACGAAGTAAGATACGCAGCTTCTCCAAAAGATGTAAAGTCTTATGATACAGAAAGATTAAGAAATGAATTTTTAATTGACAACCTAATGCAAGCAGATGCATTGCCTTTAATTTATTCTCATTACGATAGATTTATTACTGGAAGTGCAGTACCTGTTAAAGGAGCTATCACATTAGAAACAATAGACGCTTTAAAAGCAGATTATTTTTTAGCAAGAAGAGAATTAGGTATTATAAACATTGGTGGTTCTGGTTCGGTTTCTGTTGATGGAACTGTTTATGATTTAGACCATAGAGAGGCATTATATGTTGGAAAAGGAAACAAAGAGGTTATTTTTTCTAGTAAAGATGCAAACGAACCTGCAAAATTTTACTTAAACTCTACTCCTGCTCATAAAGAATTTCCAACTAAAAAAATTGGAATTAACGATGTAGAAGTTGTAGAATTGGGTGCTCCTGAAACTGCAAATGCAAGAACATTACGTAAATACATAGTAAATAGTGTTGTAGATGTTTGTCAATTACAAATGGGAATGACCGAATTAAAATCTGGAAGTGTTTGGAACACAATGCCAGCTCACGTTCATGATAGAAGAATGGAAGTATATTTCTACTTTGAAGTTCCAGAAGATCAATCTGTTTGTCACTTTATGGGACAACCACAAGAAACACGTCACATTTGGATGCAAAACGATCAGGCAGTAATTTCTCCAGCTTGGTCAATTCACTCTGGTTCTGGAACTAGCAATTACACCTTTATTTGGGGAATGGCTGGTGAAAACTTAGATTACGGAGACATGGATCATTGTAAAATTCCTGAATTAAAATAAAACGTATGTCTGTAAACTTGTTCGATTTAACAGGAAAAGTAGCTTTAGTAACTGGTGGAACTCATGGCTTAGGACAAGCCATGGCAACAGGTTTAGGTAAAGCTGGTGCAACTTTAGTCATTAACGGTGCATCATCTCAAGAAAAATTAGATAAAGCCGTTGCGCATTATCAATCTTTAGGGTTAACAGCTTACGGTTACTTATTTGATGTAACCAAAGAAGATCAGGTAATTCAAAATATAAATGCCATTCAAAACGAAGTTGGTCATATAGATATTTTAGTAAATAATGCGGGAATTATAAAAAGAACTCCATTAGAAGAAATGGAAGTTGAAGATTTTGAAGCAGTTATTAAGGTAGATTTGGTAAGCCCTTTTATCGTTTCTAAACATGTTGTAAAAAGCATGATTCAAAGAAAAGAAGGAAAAATCATCAACATTTGCTCTATGATGAGTGAATTGGGTAGAAATACTGTTGGTGCTTATGCTGCTGCAAAAGGTGGTCTAAAAATGTTAACACAAAACATGGCTACAGAATGGGCAAAACACAATATTCAAACCAATGGAATTGGTCCTGGATATTTTGCTACAAGCCAAACTGCTCCTATTCGTGTAGATGGACACCCGTTTAACGATTTTATTGTAGGTAGAACACCTGCAGGAAAATGGGGAGATCCAGACGATTTACAAGGTGCAGCCATCTTTTTAAGTTCTAAAGCAAGTGATTTTGTAAATGGGCAAGTGATTTACGTAGATGGAGGAATTTTAGCAACTATAGGAAAACCTGCTAACGAAGATTAAATACAACAACTTATGAAGCTTCAAAAATTTCTTTTTGCATCAATTACCGCTATTACATTCTTTTCTTGTGCTCAAGAAAAACAAACAACTATTGCTATAACTAATACTTTAGATTTTTCAAGAAATACAGAAGTAATTTCTTTATCAAAAGAAAAACTTAGAGTTAGCGATTTAAATTCAATCGGAATTAAAGATGTTGAATCTGGAGAGTTACAAGTTACTCAATTAGTAGATGTTGATGGAGATGCTGTGATGGATGAAATTTTATTTCAACCTTCTGTTAATGCAAATACTACTAAAAAATTTGCAATAGTAACAATTACTGAAGCAGAAAAACCAAAGGCTCTAGAGTTGTGTTACTCTCGTTTTGTACCTGAAAGAACAGACGACTACACTTGGGAAAACAACAAAGTAGCGTTTAGAATGTATGGTCCTGTTGCTCAAAAAATGATTGAAGATAAAATTAAAGGAGGTACTCTTTCTAGCGGTGTAGATGCATGGCTAAAAAGAGTAGAAACTCCCGTAATTAACAAATGGTATAAAGGAAACGATACTGAAAAAGGTTATTATCATAAAGATCATGGAGAAGGTTTAGATAATTTTCATGTTGGGGTAAGCCGTGGTGTTGGAGGAATTGCAATTAAAGAAGACGGTGAGTATTTTACTTCTAAAAATTATACAAAATGGAGAACTATTACTACTGGACCTTTGCGAACAAGCTTTTATTTAGAACACGCTACTTGGAAAGCTGGTAAAAAAACAATTACAGAATCTAAAGTAATTACCTTAGATTTAAATAACTTTTTTACAAAATTTGACATTGCAATTACTGGAACATCTATTATTTCTGCGGGATTAACTTTACATGAAAAAGATGGTAAAACTACTGGAAATAAAGAAAACGGCTGGGTTTCTTATTGGCAACCTCATGCAGATTCTGAACTAGGCACAGCTATTATTGCAGATGTAACTACCTTTAATAATTTTGAAGAATACAATGTAGAAGCCAAAGATAAAAGTAATGCGTATGCTCATTTAAATGTTACTAACAATAACGTAGTTTATTATGCTGGTTTTGGATGGAAAAAACAAGGTGAATTTACCAATTCCAAAGACTGGGAAGCTCATCTTAATAAAATTTCGAAACAAGTTAATAATCCTTTAAAAGTTAAAGTTAGTATATAAAGTAATTTTAAGATAACACTTCTTAATCACTATAACTTAACTTGTTTTTAGTACTTTAGTTTACCAAACATTCAACAAAAACACTCTATACATAAAAATGAAGAAACTTTTTTTAATTCTTTTCGTTGTTGGTTTTTTACATTCTTGTAAAGAAAATAGCGATGTAAAAACAATGTATTTAGCACATACATTACCACAAACACATCCTGTTCATAAAGGAATTTTAGAATTTAAAAAGGCTTTAGAACAAAAATCTTCAGGTAAAATAAAAATAAAAATTTTTCCAGATGGTCAGCTGGGTTCTGAACGTGAAACTTTAGAATTATTACAAATTGGAAGCGTAGCCGTTACCAAAGTAAGTGCTGCCACTTTATCTAATTTTGTACCTGAATATAAAATTCTTGGTATTCCTTATTTATTTAGAGATAAAACACACATGTTTTCTGTTTTAGAGGGAGAAGTTGGAAAATCTATTTTAGAAAAAGGAGAAAAATTTTGGTTACGTGGACTTTGTTATTACGATGCTGGAAGCAGAAGTTTTTATACCTCTAAAAAAGCCATTAGAACACCAGAAGACTTAAAAGGTTTAAAGATTCGTGTAATGAACAATCAAATGGCAATAAACATGGTTAATGCTTTAGGAGGTTCTGCCACACCAATGGCTTACGGAGAATTGTACACTGCCATTCAGCAAGGAGTTGTAGATGGTGCTGAGAACAACCCACCGTCATTTGTATCTTCCAATCATTTTGAAGTAAGTAAATATTACACATTAGACCAACACTCTGCTGTACCAGATGTTTTACTAATTAGTACAAAATTTTGGGATAAGTTAACTCAAGAAGAAAAGGTTTGGGTTCAAGAAGCCTCTAATGAATCTTCTCAGGCACAAAAGAAATTCTGGAACGAATCTGTAGAAGAGTCTATGAAAGTAGCCAGAAATGCAGGAGTAGAGATTATTAATCCAGAAAAATCTGTTTTTCAAGATAAAGCAAAATCTGTTTTAGAAGAATTTAAAAAAGATAATCCAGAAATGGCTCCATTAATCAACCAAATAAAAAACCAATAACTGTGAATTTAGCAGATAAAATTTTCAATAAAATAAGTAAAATACTAGAAGTTATTTTGGTATTTATTTTTGCGATTTTAGTAATAGATGTTTTAGGTCAGGTTTTCTCTAGATACATTTTAAATACTTCTTTCGCATTTACAGAAGAATTGGCTCGTTTCTCTTTAATATGGCTTTCTATTTTAGGAGCAGCTTATTTAAATGCAAAAAGAGAACACCTTTCTATGGATTTTTTATACCAGAAATTTTCACAAAAAAACAAAAAGAAAGCGCTATTAATTATTGAAGTATTGGTAATACTTTTTGCAGCTGTTGTTATGGTTTTAGGTGGTTTTAATCTAGTGTATACTACACTGCATTTAGGGCAATTATCGGGTACGTTACGTATTCCCTTAGGTTATATTTATGCTATTTTACCATTTAGTGGTTTATTAATTATATTCTTTAGTATTTACCATATTTCAAAAATTAACGCTAACAAAATCACTGAATAATTATGAGTATAGAAGTTATTAGCATTATCGTCTTATTTGTAAGTTTCTTTACTTTACTATTATTAAAAGTTCCCGTTGCTTATAGCATTGGAATTTCTACAACATTAAGTTTGTTGTTAAACATTGATAAACTTCCTGGTTTAACTACCATTGCACAACGTATGACAACTGGTATTGATAGTTTTGCACTACTTGCTATTCCGTTTTTTGTATTGGCAGGAGAAATTATGAAACGAGGAGGCATTGCAAATCGATTGATAAATTTTGCAAAATCTATAGTTGCTAGTTTACCAGGAGGATTGGCTTATGTTAACGTATTGGCGTCTATGCTTTTTGGTGCCATTTCTGGCTCTGCAATTGCAGCAACCTCTGCTATAGGGAGTATTATGACCGATAGAATGGAAGAAGAAGGCTACCCTAGAGAGTTTAGTGCCTCTGTAAATATTACTTCGGCTACAACTGGTTTACTTATTCCGCCAAGTAATATTTTAATTGTTTTTGCTTTAGCTAGTGGAGGAACAGCATCTGTTGCTGCCTTATTTATTGCAGGTTACTTACCTGGTATTTTACTAGGTTTAGCAATTATTGGTTACATTGTTTTTGTAGCAATTAAAAGAGGATTTTTAAAAGGAGAACGCGCTCCTATTTCTTTAATTTTCACCTACTTTAGAAAAGCATTTTTTAGTTTACTATTATTGGTAATTGTTGTTGGTGGTATTGTGGCTGGAATTTTCACAGCTACTGAAGCTTCTGCAATAGCTGTTTTATATGCTGGTGTTTTAGCATTAATTTATGGTGATGTTTCTACAAAAGATTTTCCAGACATTTTATTAACTAGTGCAAAAACTACAGCTGTAGTAATGTTTTTAATTTGTACTTCTATGGCAATGTCTTGGTTGTTTTCTTTTGAAGGTATCCCTGAACTAATCAGTAATTTTTTACTAGAGCAATTCAGTAATAAAATTGTCATCTTTTTAGTAATAAATATTGTATTACTAATTATTGGAACATTTATGGATATGACTCCAGCAGTTTTAATATTTACTCCAATATTTTTACCAGTTGTAACGGAATTGGGTATGCATCCTGTTCACTTCGGAATTGTATTAGTACTAAACTTATGTATTGGTTTATGTACACCTCCAGTAGGAACGATTCTCTTTGTAGGAAGTGGTGTAGCCAAAGTGCCTGTTTCTAAAATTGTAAAACCATTACTACCATTCTTAGCAATAATGGTACTTGTTCTGCTATTAGTAGTTTATATTCCAGAAATTTCTATGTTTTTACCAAAAGCGTTTGGTTTATAAACTTTAAATAATTTATCATAAAAAAGACTACTGAGGTTAAATCTTAGTAGTCTTTTTGCTTTAAGTTCTTCTTGTAACTGGAAGAAACATTATGTTGTTTTTATTGCATTAAAATTAGTTCAACAATTTCCCAAAATTTATAAGTTTTTTTAGGTTTCTTTATTTCTATATTATTTTCTTTTAAAAATTGATACATTAAATTAGTATCCAAATTTGATATTAAAAGTAAATTTTTTTTCAATTTATCATGACTAACTTCAAATATTTTACTTCTCTTATTATAAAAAATAAATGACTTCAATAAATCATTTATGATAAGTTGTTTGTTTGAATCATAAAAACTTATTTCAAAATCGCTATTGGAATTACTCAGATTTATTTTAAAATATGCAGGACTATTTTTAAACTTTAAAAAAATTCGAAAAGCCCTAAAGAAGAATAAGACAGTGGTTATAAAACTTATCGTTGTGAATCCTAAACCACTAAATAGGATTATCAAAGAAAAAAGAAAAATCATAAAAAACAAGTCAGTTCTATAGACTTTAAAATTTGTTTTATACGTTTTATCTATTTCAATTTTAATTTCCATTTTAGATGATTTTAATCGAGTGCTAACTATAAAAGCTTTAATCCCAAAATAAATCTCCTAATTCTTCTTGATTTTATAAAGAATTAGGAAGGATATAGTTAATATCAAAATCGCATAGCAATACCAAAAGTTCTGGGTGTCATTTGCAAGTCCCAAGAAACCATTTTGTTCTTTTTTACGCCTCGTTTATCATTGTATTTCTTGTCATATTTTTTATCTAAAAACTTATCTACTGCTTCTACAATAAAAACACTTATTGCTGTAGAAAAAACAACATCAGATAGCCAATGAAAACGATCTATAATTCTTACCATTCCTGGAATGGAACCTACAGTGTATAACCCGGCTTTTAGCCACTTATTATCAAAATGTTTGGCTAAAATATATGCGTTTGTAAAACCAAGTATGGTATGTCCCGAAGGAAAAGAGTCAAAATTATAAACACGATCGATATGAAAAGGATCAAAAACACCTTTACCTACATTTGCCCTTGGTCTTCCTCTACCTATAATTCGCTTAGAAACCTGCTGTAATAAGCCTCCGGCAGCTGCTGAAGAAACCAGTAAAACACCAGTTCTTCTTAACTTTTCGTTTTTGGTAAACAAACCAACCAAATACACTGCGCCAGTTAGTCTAAAATTAAGGTTTGGTCCAGCATAATCGTTTCCATAATCTTTTATAAATTGAGGCACATCATTTCTCCACCCATTTGCCCAATCATCAACATTATCATCTATTAAATACAAGGCAGATGTCCCAGCAGCTATATATCCAAAATTCTTAAACTGTTCCCCTTTCCAATACAGCGGTCTAGAATACGCATACCCCATTCCTTTGAAAATATTTCCAAAATCGTATGTAAATGTTTGCCACATTGTTTTTTGACTTTCGTCAAAAATAAGTGTATCTTTTTTTTGCTGTGCATTAAAAACCTGAACAACTAAAAGCAATAATAGTAAATAATGATTTTTCATGTTTTACTCTTTAATTTTTATATAGAAAGATAAGTCTTAGTTACTCTAAAAATTTCTTAATAACAAACTCAGCTTAAAAATAAGATTTATTTTTAATTTTAATTAATATCCAAAAAATCACAAACTTGTTGATAAAAATCTTTTGGGTTTTCTGCATGTAACCAATGCCCTGCATTTGCAATAGTTACTATTTTTGAATTTGGAAAATGTGCTTCAATAATTCCAAATTCATTCTCGGTAATATAATCAGATTTACCACCTTTTAAAAACAAGGTAGGTTTTGCAAACGTTGTAAAAGAAGGCAATGCTTTACCAATTTCTGAATTATTTTCAGTTAAACTTTGTAAATTAAAACGGTAACCCAATTGCCCTTTTGATACCCAAAACACGTTTTTTAATAAAAATTGGCGTACACCAATTTGAGGAATTAATTCAGCCAATTTTTGATCTACTAAAGTTCTGCTATTCTGTTGACTAAAATCTACTGAATTCAGTGCAGCCAAAATTGCATTATGATGCGGTGGATATGATTTTGGAGAAATATCTGCAACTATTAATTTTTCAATCAAGTTTGGGTAAGTAACTGCAAACTGCATGGCTGTTTTTCCTCCCATAGAATGTCCTAAAAGGAGTACATTTTTAAGTTGATGATGATTGATATAGTTAAACAAGTCTTCTGCTAAAAGTTCGTAGTTAAATTCCTCAGAATGAAAACTTCTACCATGATTTCTTTGATCAATTAAATGTACTTGAAAGTTTTCAGCAAACTGGTTTCCTAAGGTTTTCCAGTTATCACTCATTCCAAAATAACCATGTAAAATTAAAAGAGGCTGCCCCTCTCCTTTTATGGTAGAATGAAGAATAGCCTCCCCTAACCCCTCCAAAGGAGGGGAGTTCTTGGTATTATGTTCTGAACTGTTATATTCGTTATTCATCATATTTTGTAGTTAGAATTCTATTTTCAAACTTGTTAGCTTCCTCCCTTTGGGAGGATTGAGGTGGGCTTTACCTCAACCTATACAAATACATATTTACTACATTTTCTAACCCCAAATACAAACTTTCTGCAATTAATGCATGACCAATAGAAACCTCTGCAAGATTAGGAATATTTTGTTTGAAAAATTCGATATTTTCTAAATTCAAATCATGTCCTGCATTAATTCCCAAACCCAACTCATTAGCTAAAACAGCAGCTTCATTATATGGCTTTACAGCTTCTCTATTTCCTTTTTCAAACTCAGAAGCAAAATGTTCTGTATACAATTCTATTCTATCTGTTCCTGTTTTTGCAGCAGCTTCAATCATTTGCAAATCGGTATCAATAAAAATAGATGTTCTAATGTTGTTTTGCTGAAATTCTTGAATCACTTCTTGTAAAAACAGTTGATGTTTAATTGTATTCCAACCAGCATTAGAAGTTAGGGCATCAACAGCATCTGGCACCAAAGTAACCTGTGTTGGTTGTACTTCTAAAACTAAATCTACAAAACTTTTTATAGGGTTTCCTTCAATATTATACTCGGTAGCAACAACATTTTTTAAATCTCTAGCATCTTGGTATTTGATATGTCTTTCATCTGGTCTTGGGTGAATGGTAATTCCTTCTCCTCCAAAATCTTGAATATCTGTAGCAACTTGTAATAAATTTGGCACATTTCCTCCTCTTGAGTTACGTAATGTTGCTATTTTATTAATATTTACGCTTAATTTTGTCATGTTGTTAAATTAGTTTGCAAAGGTAAATCATTAAATCATTTTATCCTATCTTCGTAATTGAATGAATATAACAGAACACATTATAAACCAGTTGCAACCCTTACAACTAAACGATAGTATTGAAGTTGTTCAACTAAGTTTTCAGCAAAATCCAGTAACTCATTTACCTGTTGTAGAACAAGAACAATTACAGGGGTGTTTTTCTGAAGAAGATGTACAAATTTTAGAAAATTTATCAGATGAAATTGGCAACCAATCACATTTGCTACATTCTTTTTTTGCTGATGAAAAAGCAACTGTTTTAGAATTACTGAAAATTTTTGCTGATAACGATGCGAATATTATTCCTGTTTTAAACGAAGAAAAAAAATACATTGGATATTATGATTTACGAGATGTTTTAGACGTATTTTCTACAACACCTTTTATGATTGAAGAAAGTGAAACACTTATTGTAGAAAAAATTGAAAAAGAATATTCTATGACTGAAGCCAACCAAATTGTAGAAGCAAATGGAGGGAAAGTTTTGGGTAGTTACATTTCAGAAAAATCTCAAGAAACTGTTCAGGTAACATTAAAAATTGTTACCAAAGATATTAATGAAATAATGCACACATTTAGAAGATACGATTATAAAATTGTATCTGTTCATGAAAATGATATTTATCTAGAAGATTTAAAAAACAGGTCAGAATACTTACAAAAGTATTTAGAAATGTAAAATGTAGATATGAAAAAAGTCGCTATTTACGCACAATCTTATGCTATTTCTGCAGAGCAAGAAATAAAAACTTTAATGGCTATTTTACAGCAAAATAATATTGATTTTTTTATTGAAAAACAATTTTATGAGCTGCTAAAAAAAGGAGAAATAATTCATGATAAACAAAAAACTTTTTCAAGTTTTTATGATTTAGACAATTCTTTTGATTTAATGATTACCATTGGTGGCGATGGTACTTTTTTACGCTCTGTAACCTACGTTAGAAATTTAAACATTCCTATTTTAGGAATTAATACTGGTAGATTAGGTTTTCTGGCAATTATTCCTAAAAATTGTATCGAAAATTGTTTCAATCAAATTTTAAATAACGAATTTACTTTACAACAGCGTACCTTACTTTCTATAAAAACATCTCCATTATTAAAAGAGTGCGAAGAACTTAATTTTGCTTTAAACGAAGTTACTATTGCCAAAAAAAACAGTACCTCTATGATTGGAGTTACCACCCATTTAGATGGTGAGTTTTTAACTAATTTTTGGGCAGATGGTTTAATTTTTTCAACTCCAACAGGTTCTACAGGCTATTCTTTGAGTTGTAACGGCCCTGTAATATTGCCAAATTCTAAAACATTAGCTATTACACCAATTGCGCCTCATAATTTAAATGTAAGACCAATGGTAATACCTGATAATACTAGTATAAAAGTAGAAGTAGAAACTAGAGAAGATAGTTTTTTAATTTCATTAGATTCTAGGCAAACATCAGTACCAAAAAACACCAAGTTATTAATTGAAAAAACAGATTTTACTATAAAAAGTGTTTTACCTAAAGACCAAACCTTTTTACAAACATTAAGAAGTAAATTGTTATGGGGCGAAGACATTAGAAACGCTACAAACCTTTAGCATACCAATTACAATATTTTACAGATATAATAGTTATCCTAAAAAGACGGTATATTAACTTTATAAAGCAAATTGAATTCCATATATTTGCTCGCTATTTTTTAGGATGAAAAATTACGTACTACTTTTTATTTTTCTGTGTTTTAACACATTAACAAACAGCCAAGTTCATGAGATTGGTATATCTGTTGGTGGCACTAATTTTATAGGAGATATTGGTAGTACTACATACCTTTTTCCGAATCAAATTGGTGGTGGTTTATTTTATAAATACAACTATAATCCCAGGGTTGCCTTAAGAGGAACGTTAAGCCACTTACCAATACAAGGTAACGATGCAGATTCTAATAATGAATTTAGACAAAATAGAGGTTTAAGCTTTACAAATACAATTAACGAAGCTGCTGCGGGTATTGAATTTAACTTTTACGAATATAATATTCAAGATGATTCTAAAAAATGGACACCTTATATATTATTAGAAGTTGCTGCATTTACCTATAATTTTGCAACAGGTGCTAATAGTTCTGCAACGAGTAATTCTTTAGCAATTCCTTTTGGAATTGGATACAAATCGAGGTTATTTAATAAAATAGCATTTTCTTTTGAAACAAAGTTTAGATATTCTTTACAGGATAATTTAGAGAATAATATTAACGGTGTTGTTGCCAATAGTGGAAATGATTGGTATGTTTTTACTGGTTTTTCGTTAATTTACACTTTTGGAAGACCTCCTTGTTACAAAGATGGATTTTAATTATATGGATAAAAAACTACACATCGATTTACAGAGAGTACCTAAGCATGTTGCCATAATTATGGATGGTAATGGTCGTTGGGCAAAAGGTAAAGGAATGGCAAGAGTTTTCGGACATAGAAATGCCTTAACTGCTGTTAGAGAATCCATACAAGCCGCTTGTAAAATAGAAGTTCAGGCCATTACTTTATACGCTTTTTCTACAGAAAACTGGAATAGACCTAGACAAGAAGTAGACGCTTTGATGAATTTATTAATTAGTTCTTTAAAAAAGGAATTACCAGAGTTTCAAAAAAATGGAGTTAAAGTAAATGCTATAGGTAATATTGCTCAACTTCCTCAAAAAGCTCAAAAAACATTACAAGAGGTTATAGAAGATACAAAGAACAATACTCAAATTGTACTAACATTGGCATTAAGCTATGGTGCAAGAGAAGAAATTGTTAACGCTATAAAAAATATATCCAAAAAAGTTGTTAATAAAAACATTACGGAAGAAGAAATTGACGAAAATATTATTAAGAACCATTTATATACGTTTAATTTGCCCGACGTCGATTTAATGATAAGAACTAGCGGAGAACAACGCATTAGTAACTTCTTATTGTGGCAAATGGCATATGCCGAATTATATTTTACAGATATTCTTTGGCCAGATTTTAGAGAAGAGCATTTTTACGATGCTATTATTGATTACCAGAATAGAGAACGAAGATTTGGAAAAACAAGCGAACAAATTGCAAAATAACTTTTTAAAAAAAATATATTTTTTGCTAATAGTGCTAACAACACTATTTTTTAACATAAGTACTTTTGCTCAAACTGCAAAAGATACCATAGCAAACAATCAAAAAGATTCTATTCCTAACAATACTTCTTTCGAAAAAGGGAAAGAATATACTTTAGGAGGTATTTCTGTTACTGGTTTGAAAAAATTTAGCGAAGAAACGGTTCGTGTATTTACAGGTTTGCAGAACGGACAAAAAATAAAACTTCCTGGAGATAAACTTACTAGTTCTATTAAAAAATTATACGAAAGTAAACAGTTTAGTAACGTAGATGTTTATTTATTAAAAGTAGATGATAATACCATTTACTTAGAATTTAATGTACAAGAACTACCTCAATTAAATAATATTAGACTAACTGGGGTAAAAAAATCTAAGGAAAAGGAAATCTTAAAAGAAACTGAATTAAAAAAAGGTGCAATGGTTACTGATAACTTAGTAGTAACCACAAAAAATTACATCACAAAAAAATATACCGATAAAGGATATTTAAAAACAAAAGTTAACATCGCTACAAAAAAAGACTCTATAGACAATAGTATTGTAGATATGTCTATTTATGTTGATAAAGGAAAAAGAATAAAAATTAACAATATTAATTTTACAGGAAACGAAGCTTTATCGGATAAAAAGTTACGAAAGGCGATGAAGAATACCAAAGTAAAAATGTTTGGTCGTTTTTGGAAAAAATCAAAATATATAGAAGAAGAATACCAAGAAGATTTAGAGAAAATATTAGACAAATACAGCAGACAAGGATATAGAGATGCTCGTATTTTAACAGAAGGTATTTCTTGGAATGAAGACAATACTATTGATGTTAATATAGAATTAGAAGAAGGAAAGCAATATCGTTTTGCAGAAATTGTTTTTGTTGGAAACAAAGAGTTTACAGACGAGCAATTAAAAACCATTCTAAAAATTAATAATGGAGATGTTTATAACGGTGCTTTATTAGAAGAAAGAATTAATGGAGATGGCACCCCTAATTCTGTAGATATTTCTTCAACTTACCAAGATGCTGGTTTCTTATTTTCATCGGTAAATGCAGTAGAAACTAAAGTAGAAAATGATTCAATTACTGTAGAAGTTAGAATTAGAGAAGACGAAAAAGCAAGAATTAGAAAAGTAACTGTTTCTGGAAACGACAAAACTAACGATCATGTTATTTTTAGAGAATTAAGAGTAAAACCGGGAGATCTATTTAGTAGAAGTGGTATTATTCGTTCTATCAGAGAAATTGGTCAGTTAGGTTTTTTCGAGCAAGATGTAACACCAGATGTTAATCCAGATTTTGTAAACAAAACAGTAGATATTAATTTTAATGTTGCAGAAAGAGGTAGTAGCCAAATAGAATTACAAGGTGGTTACGGGGGAGGTTCTTTTATAGGAACACTAGGTTTATCTTTTAACAACTTTTCTATTAGAAATATTCTTAATAAAAAAGCATACCAGCCTCTTCCAATGGGAGATGGTCAGGCGCTTTCCTTACGATTGCAATCGAGTAGAACTTTTAATACGTACAGTTTTTCGTTTTCAGAACCATGGTTAGGAGGTAAAAAACCAAAATCATTGTCTTTCTCAGTATACTCTTCAAGTCAGTTTCAAATTAGTAACTTTCAAACATTTGAAATTGATAGAAGTCAAAAATTAGGAATTGTTGGAGCATCTATAGGGTTAGGACAGCGTTTAAACTGGCCAGATGATTATTTTCAATTATCTCAATCTATTGCTTATCAAAGTTTCAACCTAAATAATTACTCATTTAGTGTTGGTGGAGATGTTTTAAACAATGCAAATTTAAACAACCTATCTTATAATGCTACCATTAGTAGAAATTCTGCAGGACCTTCATTAATTTTCCCTACATATGGTTCAGAATTTTCTTTTGGTGTAAAAGCAACCTTTCCGTACTCTTTAGTAAATGGTAAAGACCATACACAGCCAGAAGGTCTATCTGCAGCTGAACAACAAGACTTTTTAGCAGACAAATTTAAATGGTTAGAATATTATAAATTCAATTTTAAAGGAAAGTGGTATACTTCATTTACAGATAAATTGGTATTAATGTCTAATGCAGAATTTGGTTTCTTAGGTTTTTATAATGAAGAAGTTGGTTATACACCTTTTGAGCGTTATTATGTTGGTGGAGATGGACAAGCTGTTTTTCAATTAGACGGTAGAGAAATAGTAGGTTTACGTGGTTATGATAATTTAAGGTTATCTTCACAAACAGGAGGAACGATCTATAATAAGTTTCAAATGGAATTAAGATATTCTATCTCAGACGCACCAACAGCATCTATATATGTTTTAGGATTTTTAGAAGCTGGTAATTCCTATGACAATTTTAGTGAATTTAATCCGTTTCTAGTAAAACGTTCTGCAGGTTTTGGAGCCAGAATATTTATGCCAGCATTTGGTTTGCTAGGAATAGATTTAGGTCATGGTTTCGATGCACTACCTGGACAAACACAAAAATCAGGTTGGGAAACCCATTTCGTAATCGGAAGACAATTCTAAGAAAACTATACATTTGTGTAATCCTATGTTTTTTTGGCATGGTTTTTTCTAAATACAAATTATCAATGAAAAAAATAGTTTTATTCGCAGTTCTTTTACTTTTCGTAAGTATTGCTAACGGACAAAGAAATCAAGTTATTGGTTATATAGATATGGAATATATTCTAGAGAATATTCCCGAATATCTAGAAGCACAAAATGTATTAGATGGTAAAGTAGCTAAATGGAGAAAAAAATTAGACAACCAATCTAGAAATATAGAAGTATTAAAAACAGATCTTGCTAACGAAAAGGCAATTCTTACTAAAGATTTAATTGAAGAAAAAGAAGAAGAAATTTCAATAAAACAAGTAGAATTAAGAAGATTAGAATCTCTATATTTTGGTGCAAATGGAAACTTATTTCAGGTAAGAAAACAGTTAGTTAAGCCAATACAAGACCAAGTTTACAATGCAATACAAAGCATTGCTAAAAGAAAAAAATACGATTTTGTATTTGATAAAACAAGTGATTTAGTAATGTTGTATTCCAATAAAAAATACGATATTAGCGACCTTGTTTTAGGAACCATTAACAGAAATCGTTTGATTGATGAAAAAAAGAAACTAAAAGAAGAAAAAAAGAATCCAAACAGAGAGTTGACTGACGTTGAAAAACAAAAGAAAACAAAAATAGAAGCTGCGCAAGCTAAAAAAATTGCCTCACAAGAAGCTAGAAAAAAAGCACTTGAAGAAAGAAAACAAAAACTATTACAAGAAAGAGCTGAAAAAAGAAGACTATTACAAGAAAAGAAAGATGCTTTAAAAAAGAAAAAAGAAGAAGCAAAAAAAAGCACTGAAAAAGAAAACAACGAAGAAACGAATAATAATTAAATGAAAACAAGAATGAAAAATTTAAAAAATTTACTATTAATTGCTGTATTTACTATTGGTTTAGGTACTGTTGCAAATGCACAAAAGGTAGGGCATATAGATTTTGAAAAGTTAATATCTGAAATGCCAGAAACCAAAACTTTATCTGCTGATGCCGAAAAATTAGGTAAAACTTACCAAGCCGAAATTGAAGATATGGAAAGAAAGTTGCAGGCTAAAATGGAAAAATATAGAGCAGAAGGTGCTACTCAAACTAAAGAAACGAATGAGAAAAGAGCATTAGAAGTTCAGCAAGATCAAGCAAGATACCAACAAGCAAGACAAGCTGCAATGCAAGACATGCAAAAAAGACAAGCTGAAGGTTTGAACCCAATTATAGAAAAAGCACAAAAAGCAATAGAAGCTGTAGCTGCTGAAAAAGGAGTTGAATATGTTTTAGATGCTTCTATAGGAAAAGGTCTTTTAGTAAAAAAAGGAACAGATTTATACGATGCTGTTAAAACGAAATTAGGTTTCTAATTGAAATAAAAGTAATAAATATTTAAAACCAACTTTTTACGAGTTGGTTTTTTTATTTTTACATTCTATGCAAAGTAATTCATTTCCAATTGGCATTTTTGATTCTGGTGTTGGTGGCACATCTATTTGGAAAGAAATTGTTACGCTACTACCTAAAGAAGATACCATTTATTTAGCAGATAGCAACAATGCACCTTACGGAGATAAAACAAAACAACAGATTATAGATTTATCTATAAAAAACACAGAACTGTTACTTGAAAAAGGGTGTAAATTAATTGTAGTAGCGTGTAATACGGCAACTACAAATGCCATTAAAATTTTACGCGAAAAATATACCATTCCTTTTATAGGAATAGAACCCGCTATAAAACCTGCAGCTCTACAAACCAAAACAAATACCATTGGCATTTTAGCAACAAAAGGTACTTTAAATAGTGAATTGTTTGAAAAAACTTCTGGTTCAATTAATAAAGAAATTATTAGAAAAGAAATTGTAGGTAAAGGTTTAGTAGAACTTATTGAATCTGGAAAGTTGTATTCGAATGAGATGACCAACTTGCTTTCATCTTACATTTTACCTTTAAAAAACGAAATCGATTGTTTGGTATTAGGTTGCACACATTACCCCTATTTGATTCCACAGATACAAAAAATAGTTGGAGATAAAGTAAAAATTATAGATTCTGGCCAGGCAGTTGCCAAACAAACTAAAACTATATTAGAAAAATTTGCTTTATTAAATAAAGAGAATAACAATAGTAAACATCAATTTTTCATCAATAAAAACAAAACTGTTTTAACAAAATTATTAAAAGAAAAAAATACGATAAAAATTACTGAAAAAAACTTCTAAAAGCTTCCAAATGGAGAAGCAACATTAGGACAGCCTGCTCCTCTAGGTTTTACTGTCCATAAATTGAACCCTAAAGTAATTTGATGAAACCCAGAATTTGTTAAAACAATATCATTCATTTGCTGGCTATATGTATAAGAAAACATCATACTCCTGTAATTTATACCAATAATAGGAGTTACGTAACGTAAATCTTCAATAGCATTGGCATCAAAACTTTGTCTGTATGATAAGGCAGCCCAAATTTGTTTGTCTCCAAATGTTTTGTAAGCCTTTATATTTAAATCTGCAATTCTTTCCCCAGTAGTTTGTCTAAATTGAAATAACGCAGAAGGCTCTAGCTGAATAAAACTATCTTGACCAAAATAGTATCCAAAGGAAAAAATAAAATTTCTTAAATCGGTTGTTTGTGTAATATTCTGGTTATTTGCCTGTGTTAAAAATAGATTTCTAACTGTAAAGTAAGACGAGAAACCTCCATAATGATAAGCTGCTCCAAAATCTGCATTTATAAAAGTACCAGCAACAATATTACCTCCAACAATATCTCCAGTATTGGCAAATGAAGTTCTATCAGATTGATTTTGAATTACAGATAAAGACAACCCAAAAGACAATTGGTTGAAAAACTTATCTGTAGTTAAAGGCAAATGGTAGGCATAAGTTGCTTGTAAACCTTGTTGAGATTGAAATCCATTTTTATCGTTAAAAGCTACAATACCATAAGCTGCACCTCGTGGATATTCGTAATTAAAACGCGAATGAAAGCTAACGGTTTGTAAAGATGGTGCATTTTCAACGCCAATCCACTGTTGTCTTGCTGTTAAACGTAACTTACTAGAATTACCTATTCCTGCAGCTGCAGGGTGAATTAAATACACATTATCAGATAAGTAATCTGAATAAATTGGTAATGTTTGACTATACGTTTTATGCAAGAAAAACATAAAAACCAAACAATAAAACGGGGTGTAAAATAATTTCATTAAGTACTTTAATAAGTAAACTCAAATATATTATTTTTCTTGTAGATAAAAGTGTTAATCTTTACTATAAGATTATAAATTCTTTTGTTAAAAATCTATAATCAAATTCAATAAAAATTTAATGACACAATAATCCTGAATTTACCGTATCTAAAATTGGTTTCGGTGAAACATAAGGTATTCCCAGTCCTAAACCTCTTAAAATAAAAAGTACTCCAATACAAACTACAACTACCGGAATTAACTGAACTACTTTTTTTCGAAATGTACCTTTTGAAAAATTTCCTAAGTAAATAACAGCTGTCATTAAAGGAATAGTGCCAAAACCAAATAACAACATATACAAACTACCTGTTAAAGCATTTGTAGTTGTTAAAGCTCCAATTATTGCCATATAAACTAAGCCACAAGGCAAAAAACCATTTAAAAAGCCTAAGGTAAAAAAAGTACTTTTGTTTTTACTTGCCAACTCTTTTCCTAAAGCACTTTTTACTTTTATGATAATTGTTGAAATGTATTTAGATATAGACAATTTTTTTGTTACTCTAGGAAAGATGATTAAAATAATCATAAGTGCCCCCATGAAAATGGATAAATACTGTTGAAAACCTAAAAACTGAAAACTTTTACCTAAAAAACCGAATAGTAATCCCATAAAACTATAGGTAAATAAACGCCCTGAATGATAGCTTAAAATTTGTAAAAAACCTTTCCAAGAATTTTTACTTTCTATAGGTAACATAAACGCAATTGGACCACACATACCAATACAATGGAAGCTTCCTAAAATACCAAAAAGTAGCGCAGATAATAGCATTTACTAAATATTAATTTCTTTTTTTAAAAGATAAGGTTTGTTATTGTAAATCCAAGAAATGGTTATGTTCCAACGACCATCTACTAAACGTTTGTCAGGCACGAGCAAATATGATTTCGATAATGAAATAGGCATTTCAAAATCGAGTTGTTTATTAGATGGTCTATACAGGAACACTTTTCCTTTTACTTCTTCATTTTTAAATGTTGTAGGAAATTGTATTTCTAAGCCTTTTGCTGTTTTTATAAATCGCATTTTTTCTTTAATTGAAGATGCATTTTTTTGGGCATCAATATCATCTTGAAACTGCAATTCTTTTTGATAATATTTTTCGGTTACCAAATCGTGACTATACGTTTTATCTACACTCATGGTTACTACAAAATAGAGAATAAACCCTACAAATGCTACAAATGCTAACGCTATACTTGTACCCCAATTTAATTTCATATTTACTCTATTTAATGATTTTGAGAATTAAAAACCTCAATGATTTATTTAATGACTAAGATTTCTCGATACGATTTTCTTCTTCCGTTATCACTCCAAAAGAAAACCACTCGAAATGACAATTTTTACATTTATATTTAGCTAACATCAGAGATTATTACTTAGTAACTATAAACTAACTAACGATAACTCCTAGGCCCTAAAAAATTAGTAGTTGTTGTTTCTATCATTTTACCTTTATGAAATACACCTATTTTTAAAGCTACTTT